>JAOUMO010000063.1 GCA_029881425.1 Gammaproteobacteria bacterium | reverse complement strand
ATAAATTTTCTGTCAACAGTCACCAGCGACTGGCCGAGGCACACGATAACGGCCACCTGGGTGAAATCGAAGCGATCTATGATGGCCAGGGCCAGCATTATGATTTTGATGATGGCCTGCGCCGCGATTCCAGCATGACCAACCTGGCAAAACTCAAGCCCTACTTCGATCGTATATACGGCAAGGTCACCCCAGCAAACAGCGCACAGGTTACCGATGGTGCGGCGATGCTCATGCTCGCCAGTGCCAGTGCCGTAAAAAAATATAATTTACCGGTACTGGCAAAAATTACTGACAGTCAATGGGCCGGTTTAGACCCATCGGAAATGGGACTGGGCCCGGCACATGCTATGGCACCCATCCTTTCGCGTAAAAAAATGGGGATCAAGGACATTGATTACTGGGAAATCAACGAGGCCTTTGCTGGCCAGGTGCTCGGCTGTCTCGAGGCCTGGAAAAGTACCGACTATTGTAAACAGTTCCTGTCGTTCAAATCGGCGATAGGGGAAATCCCGCTGGATAAACTCAATGTCGATGGTGGTGGCGTCAGTCTCGGCCACCCTGTTGGTGCCAGTGGTGCACGTATCGTATTACACCTGGCGCATGTATTACATCGCAATAACGCAAAACGCGGTATCGCCAGCTTATGCATTGGTGGCGGCCAGGGCGGCGCTATGATGATCGAAAATGTCAACGCCACGGATTTGGGGGAGTAAAGGATGAGCTATAAACACTGGACCATTGAACGGGATGAAGACGACATTTGCTGGCTTCACCTTGATGTCGCCGACTCATCTACCAATATACTGTCGTCTGCTGTCATCGCTGAATTATCTGAGGCATTGAATGAGATATCGCAAAAACTACCCCGTGGTATTGTCTTTGTCAGCGACAAGGCCAATGGTTTTATTGCCGGTGCCGACATCAACGAATTCACCCGGATAGAAACCAATGAAGAAGCCGTGGCCATGCTCGAACGCGGCCATGACATAATGAACAAGGTCGAGAGTATGCCCTGCATTACCGTCGCCATGATTAAGGGCTTCTGTCTTGGTGGTGGTATGGAACTGTCCCTGGCCTGTACCTACCGAATCATGTGTGATGACAAATCCACACGTGTCGGTTTACCTGAAATCAAACTGGGTATACACCCCGGTTATGGTGGCACAGTTCGCTCGATACAGAAAGCGGGCCCACTCGCCGCGATGAATGCCATGCTCACGGGTCGAATGATCCAGGGCCGTGCAGCTAAAGCCATGGGACTGGTCGATGATCTGGTACCCGAACGCCAGCTAAAAGCGGCAGCACGTCACTTTATTATTAATAAGCCTTCACCACGGGAACTCGGCCTTAAGGATAAAATACTCAACCACCGGCTGGTGCGTCCACTGCTTGCCAGTCAGATGAAAAAGCAGGTGGCCACGAAGGCATCGAGAGAGCATTACCCCGCCCCCTATAAACTAATTTCGCTTTGGGTTAAATACATGGATAACCCTAAGCGCATGTTAGAAAAAGAAATTGAATCGGTCGCCAGCCTGGTGACCGATTACACTGCACGCAACCTGGTACGTGTCTTTTTTTTACAGGACGCGTTAAAGGCACAGGGCAGGAAAAAAGATTTTATACCACAACATGTACACGTCATTGGTGGCGGTGTTATGGGCGGCGACATAGCGGCCTGGTGCGCACTGCGTGGCTTTAAAACCACGGTACAGGATCGTGAACCGGCAATGCTAGCAGGCACCATGAAACGCTCACTCACCATGTTCCAGAAAAAATTCAAAAAGGACAGGCGCTCAATACGTGAGTCAATGGATCGATTAATACCCGACCATAAGGGACTGGGGATCGAACATGCTGACCTGGTTATTGAAGCCATTTTTGAAGACAGGGACGTAAAACAAACGCTTTATAAAAGTATAGAACCACGCATGAAGGAAGGCGCCATCCTGGCAACCAATACCTCGAGTATTCCGCTGGAAGAACTGGCTACCTGTCTAAACAATCCTGGACGACTGGTCGGTATACATTTCTTTAACCCGGTTGCGCTGATGCCACTGGTTGAAATTGTAGAAGGCAGCAATACCGATAAAGACGTAATGACCCAGGCACTGGCCTTTGGACGACAAATTGATAAGTTACCGCTTCCCGTTAAAAGCACGCCCGGCTTCCTGGTTAACCGCATACTTATGCCCTACCTGCTGGAGGCCGTCGAAATGGTCAGTGAAGGTATAGCACCCGAAATGATCGACAGGGCCGCACTCAATTTTGGTATGCCCATGGGCCCGATTGAACTGGCAGATACGGTGGGGCTTGATGTATGCCGATCCGTTGCGGATATTTTATCGAAGACCCAGAATGTCAGCTTACCCAAACGTATTAGCATGCTGGTTGATAATAAAAAACTCGGCAAGAAAACCGGCGAAGGTTTTTATAAATGGGTCAAGGGAAAGCCCATAAAGGACAAGAATGCCAGTTATGCGGATGTGAAGGAAGTCGAAAACCGACTGGTAATGCGTTTGCTCAATGAAGCCACAGCCTGCCTGCGCGAGAAAGTGGTTGAGAATGAAGACCTGGTCGATGCCGGGGTGATCTTTGGCACCGGCTTTGCGCCTTTCAGGGGTGGACCACTACATCATATCCATGCCGAAGGCGCAGCTAAACTCTCCGATCGTATGGATAAACTCAGGAAGATGTACGGTGATCGATTTAGCAAAGATGAGGCCTGGTCGAGCCTGGAGTGAATCATGAGCCGGGATAGTTAAACACCATCCCGGCTTAATTACGATCAGGCCCTGCGGCGACTGATCAATCCCAGCCCACCTATACCTGAAACAAACAACCATACAGCGGCTGGCACCGGTACGACACTGGCACGAACCAGGAAGACCTCTTCATTGAGATGATCCAGTCCACCATAACCACTGATACGATAATCAACTTCATTCGGCTCAACATTGAATCTGCGGCCAATGCTAAATGCATCTTGTGAAGGCGCACCACTGGCATAAACAGGGCCTGCATCACTTATCAAGCCACGGGCATATTCGTGTGTTGAGGATAGATTGACACAGGTTCCCGTAGGACAAAACCAGTCACGCAGTGATTCGGCCAGACTGACCTGCAGGGTATCCGTCGAGCCGTTGCTAATGCCTACAGATGAACCCAGGCTCAACATATCGCTACTTGAAGCAACCTGCCAGCCATCAAAATCACCACCTGCACCCAGTTGTGCAGTCACGCCGTTATAACCATAACCCATGGTGAAATCGAGACGAAGATAATCGAGATTATTTGTCGTATCACGTAGCACGGATTGGGAACCAAAACTTGCATCATCAATGACAATGGTTGCCGCCAATGTCTGGCTGCTAAATAAAATAGAACACGACATGAACATCACGCCGAAGCCCTGTTTAATCGTTGTAGTTTTCATTTGACTAGTCCTTAGTATTTTTATCATTTGTATTACACGGCTGTAATACTACAGATATATACATCAGGTTTAGTATCAGCAATAAATAACAATCAGTGTAGGAATAATCTGAAACTAACACCTATTAGTATAAAAAACTAAGGCCGGAATAAACAAAACGACATTTATCAAATTGTAGCGAGACTCTTTGGTAAATGCTTCTGGATATCATCCACACTGTGCATGGTCAGATTTTTATCGAGTTCAAAACGGATAGCCTTGCTGACCTGGTGCGAAAACTGGCTACGCAATAGTCCAAGAAATGCAGGTGCGGCAACCACCAGTAAGTATTTAAACTGATCTTTCTTATGGGCTTGGTCCAGGTGTCTGGCGATACGTTTTGCAAAATCCAGTTGCTGTTGCTCCTTGGGTTCTGTCTGGTCCTGATAACCATGCCCCGAATCTTTGCCGGGCAAATCACTGGTCAGCTCCTGTTCATGTAATCGCCCCTCAGGGTGCGCCAGTGTTTCAATTTCTTCAAAGGGTGAGGTAAGTTTATCGGTAGCAAATAACCGGGCCCGGCTACTGTCTGCAACAAGTATCAATTTTGATTTCATCATCGACTCCTCCAGTTAGACCTCACTAATCATTATCAACTATTGCCCAATATATACAATGACACCCATCAATTAGCGGGGCATTAACTAACAAATCCTGGGCAAGGGTTCATCTTCAAGTTCCTCGAGCACCCTTTCACCACCAGTAACCGTCTGCAGGATGACGCGGGATGGCTGTTGTATAATCTCGCCGATGATGACCGCCTGTGGTGCCACCTGCTTCAGCACCTGTAGTAGATCATCCGCACCTGCCCTGGCCACCACAATGACTATACGCCCCTCACAGGCCAGGTACAGGGGGTCGTAGCCGAGGATGTCACAGATACCGCTGACCTCATCCCTAAGTGGAATATTTTCCTCATAAACACGTACGCCCAGGCCTGTTGCGCGGGTAATTTCGTTCAATACAGTAGCCAGCCCACCACGTGTTGGATCACGCATAAAATGCAGGCCGGGCTGATCATATAAGGCCTGGCAAAGTGGCAGCACACTGGCAGCATCGGACTGCAGATCACCCCGTAGGCCAAACTGTTCGCGAGCCAGCATAATCGCTGAACCGTGATCACCCACGGGGCCACTCACCAGGAGCACATCACCCTTAGCGATGTTATGGATGGAAAGATTCGCTGACGCCTGTTTAATACCAATCCCCGTGGTCGAAATATAAAGACCACTGGCCTCGCCCCGGGCAACCACCTTGGTATCACCACAGACAATGGCCACACCCGCATCATTAGCCGCATCCGCCATGGCCCTGACGATGCGATCGAGGCATTCGATTTCAAAACCTTCTTCGATGATGAGGGAAAGACTGAGATATTTTGCCACGGCACCGCTTACCGCCAGGTCATTCACTGTGCCGTGGATAGCCAGTGAACCGATATTGCCACCGGGAAATTCAAGCGGATGAACTGTAAAACCATCCACCGACATCATTAGCTCACCCTCTAATGGCGGCAGGCAGGCGGCATCTGTGTCGATCTTTAACAATGGATTATGTAAATATTTAACAAATAAATTCTCGATAAGTTGGCGCATATAATAGCCGCCATTACCATGGGCGAGACTGATATGTTTCATAGGGCTCATCATGTTTGTTTGCTTATGTATTTAGATGACATTCTAAACACAATCAGCAACAAAGCAAAAGCCATGATTCAACAACGAATGACTATAGACTTAAGGAATTAACAGGAAGGAAAAAAGATAATTAAAAAATACCGCCACGGCTGATGTGGCGGTACTTAAGCCAATAAGGATTAATCAAAGTCGTAAGTAATGTTGCCACCTGCAATAACAGTTACGCTATCACTACTGATAAAATGCAGCGTTTCACTACTATCTACGTCATCATCGGCGGCCTGGCAGGTAAAAGCCAGGGTATAGCTGCCCGGCTCAAGAAAACCCAGTGCGTAATCATAGGTATCAGTAAGTTGTGAAACAGCAACTGGATCAGGATCTGTGCCGTCAATGTCATCGGGCATGATATTCGCGCCCGTGAATAGATAAACCGCATAATCAGTACGACCAGAACAACTCGCATCGGCCAGGGTTGTAGCACCAACATGGCCACTAACGTGTCCCATTTCTGCGTTATTGACCATACGTAATGTAGGCCGTAATTTGTAAGACCCTGACATTTTTCCCTGGCCGGGACCCACGACCGATTTATGCAAATCAAAATCGAGTGTAAATGATGTTGTAGACCCTTCAATAATGTCAAAGGGACGATTAAGCTTTAAGCCTGTTTCATCACCACTGGGTATATACAGGGGGTAGTTACCTGTACTTAAATCGATGTAAGAACCCGCCTCGTTCACATGCAATCTCAGCCAGTTATAACGCCCGGCTTCGAGTGTATGATTATGCAAAAGACTTTCGCTATTCATCCCCTGCACATTGAGTAGATCAATCGTTTTCACAACAGGCTGATTATTATCATCAACAAAATTAATATCGTAGGCTGAACCATTTTCTGGCTTTATGGTTACTCCGGAAAAAGCAACAACAACCTGTGTCGCATCGGGCACCGGTGAATCAGTAATATTAAGAGTGAGACTGCCCGTCCCTGATGAACTAGTACCACCACACGCAGACAGGAGAAGTAAACTGGCCAGGCCAAGCAGTGGCATAACTTTTGAGAATTTATTCATTTTTTGACCCACACTTTCAACAACATTTATGGGAAACATTTTACAGCCAGGCGCAATATGTTTATGTGAGCCGAATCAAATCTCGATTAAATATTTGCACTCTCTATTACCTGTCCGTAACACAAACCCGCATCATTGAGGGGTACAGTCCCTGGCAGACAGGCATTAAAACCAGCACGACTGAGGCCATCCATAACCAGCCCTGTCAGTATACGGTTCTGGAAGACACCGCCACTGAGACCCACGGAAAACTCACCCTGCTGCTCACGTATTTTTATGGCCTGTGCCACCAGCGATTGTGCAAGGCTGCTATGGAACAATGCCGCACGATCCTGTTTGCTTATTGAAGTGTTCATCAGGGCCTGAAGCAAGGGCGTCCAGTCAGTACGTGAACAACCTTGCTCGTCTGTATAAAGTGGTAAGGCGATGGCTTCTGCCTGCCCTGTTCCAGCGATAGCCTCGAGCTGCATCGCGGCCTGCCCTTCATAACTTATATAATTAGTGCTATTAATCAGGGCTGCAGCAGCATCAAACAAACGCCCGACTGCACTGCTCTTATGCGTATTGAGTCTTTTCTGCCAGGCCTGATGCAGCAGGTCGCTGCCCTCAATCGCATCAACCTGTTTACATTCTGTGCCTGTTTGCCAGCAAAGTGCGGCTGCACTGCGCCAGGGCTCCCGGCTGGCCTTATCAGCACCGGGCAAATAAAATGGCATCATACTGGCAGCCCGCTGCCAGTGACCCGCGTTGCCCAACAGGGCCTCGCCACCCCAGAGTGTTTTGTCTTCACCCAGGCCAACACCATCCCAGGTAAAGACCAGCCAGTTTTTTATATCGGGATACTCACCGGCCAAAATAGCGGCGTGGGCATGATGATGAAATACTTTGGTAAGGGGTAGTGCCTGCTGCCTTGCCCATCGACTACTAGCGTATGAAGAGTTGGCATCACAGATAATTCTTTCTGCCCGGGTATGATATAGAGTTTGTATATCGTTAATTACCCGTGTAAAAACCTGCTGGCTTCGCAACGAAGCGAGATCACCGATATGGGGTGAAATCACGATACGATTGTCCCAGGCGAGTGCAATAGAATTTTTCATATGCCCACCCACGGCCAGAACCGGCCGCGACAAACTAAAGGGCAAATCCATTTCGAGTGGCGCATTGCCACGACCTAAACGCAGGGCACGGGGTTTATGATGAATCACTCGATAAACCGGATCATCTGCAGGGCGTTCTATCGGTCGATTATGGTGCAGAAAGGCATCGGCAATAGATGATAGACGTTGCTCGACGTCTCTATCATCAGTGAGTACCGGCTCACCTGAATTATTCGCCGAGGTAGCCACCAGAGGAAAGCCACAGGCATCGATTAATAAATGATGTATCGGACTATAGGGACGCAGGATACCGATTTCATCCAGGCCCGGTGATATATTTTCAGCCAGGCCCGAGTCTTCTGGCTTTTGAATGAGCACGAGAGGATGTACCGGACTGTCTAAAAGGGTGTTGATAGTCTCGTCATTTACGATGACCTGATTCAGCGGCGATGACTGTGTTGAGGATAACATCACAGCGAGCGGTTTATCGGGACGATGTTTTCGCAGGCGTAACCTGTTCACTACATCATCACGGCGCGCATCACACATCAGGTGATAGCCACCAACACCCTTTACAGCAACAATCAAGCCTTGCTGTAACGCCTCGACACACCGTGCCAGCGCCTTAACAGATTTATAAATTCTACCCTTGTTATGAAAATGCAATTCGGGACCACAGGCAGCACAGGCCATGGCCTCGGCATGGAAACGACGATCTTCCGGGTTGCTATAATCGGCCCTGCAGGCATGGCATAGTTTAAAACTATTTAACGAGGTATTAACACGGTCATAGGGCAAGTGCTTGATGACGGTATAACGTGGACCACACTGGGTGCAGGCAATAAAGGGATACTGGTAATACCGACTTTTCGTATCATTTAATTCCGCCAGACAATCATCGCACACCGCGAGATCGTCCAGTATACGAATATCCTCATGGCCGTCACTGGAACTCTTCCGGATAGTGAAATCGGCAAACGGCCTGGTATCGACCAGTTTGACCTGTTGAATATTCACCCTGGCCGTAGCAGGTGCTTCATGTATTAATGCTGTTTGAAAATCATCGAGTTGCTGCTGGTTCGCCTCAGCATGTATCACCACCTGACCCATGCGGTTCTCTACCCAGCCGTTAATCGCCAGGCGATGCGCCAGGCGATAAATAAAGGGACGGTAACCCACAGCCTGCACATGGCCGGTGATAACAAATTCCTTTGCTACTATACCCCCTGTGACTAAGACATCAGTTAAAAACGTCATGCTATCTTCGCCTGCTCACGTACACCATTGGCCCACCAGATGCGACAGGCGCCCTCGTCGGATACCATGCAGGGGCCAACGGGTTGGCGTGGTTTGCAACTCAGGCCATAGAGCTTACACTGGTTCGGATAAATTTTTCCGAGCACCACCCGGGCACAGTCACAACCCGCGGGCATAGTGCCCGCATGCTTGCGTGAGGCATCATTAATTAATGCGAACTGTTTGCGTGCATTATGCAGGTCGAATTGTGATTTTAATGCATAACCCGAGGCTGGAATTTCACCGATACCACGCCAGTTCGCATTGTCGATATCAAATACCTCATGCAATAGTTTTTTCGCGGTGACATTGCCACCGGGCGTAACCACCTCGGGATAAGCATTATCCAGGAACAAACGGCCATCAAGTAACTGGCGCAAGGTAGAATATAAAGCCGCGAGAAGGCTGTCCGCAGTAAAACCTGCCACCGCTGTCGCGATGCTGTATTGATCCACTACAAACTGCCACTGCTCACTACCCATAACCGCAGACACATGCCCCGGTGCGATCAGTGCATCAAAACCCGCTGATTCAGATGCAAGTAACATGGCAACCGCGGGCCAGGTAAGGCGCCCGGCATTAAGCAGTAATAAATTATCTGGCAGGCCTTCAGCCACCATCGCTGCCACGGGCGCCATGGTCGTTTCAAATCCGGCGGCAAAAAAAACCAGCTGGCGGTACGGCATATCATGGGCAAGCTTAACCGCTTCTGTGGGTGAGGCAATAGCACGAATATCTGCACCAGCCGCCCTTGCCTGTTCCATGGTTCTAATCTCGGCATGGGGCACATTGACCGGTACGCGTAACATATCGCCAAATGTAACGAGTGTCACAGGCTCATTTAGCGCCAGTTGAATCGCTGTATAAATATCCTCTTCCGGACAGACACATACCGGGCAACCGGGGCCGGGTATGAGCTCTATTGTTTCAGGTAAAACACTGCGTAAACCCGCGTGACTGATGGTGCGTTCATGACCACCACAGACATTCATAATCCGAATTTTTTTCGTTAACGGCAGTTGATGAATTTGTTCAAGCCATTGTTTGGCACGGGATGTCATTAGACGATAAATTAATCGGGGTTAGGGATCTGTTTATGAGCAGGCTTATCTAGCTGGCCAGCATCGGGCTGTATCGACGCGGCCAGGGTTTTGTCCTGTTGCAGGCCCTGTCGATGCTGTTGTATTTTTTCCCGTAACCAGTTTAACCATTGTGGCATGCCCTGTTTATTTTTTGCAGAGAGCCCAAACAACGGCGCATCACTGGCAAGTCTACGTAAATAGTCTTCAGCACATCGTGGATCAAAATCATCGAGCAACGGTAGCAGGTCGCTTTTACTAATCAGCACGAGATCAGCAGCACGGAACATTACCGGATATTTGGCTGGTTTGTCATCGCCCTCGGCGGTGGATAATAGCACCACATTAAGATGATGCCCCAGATCGAAACTGGCGGGACAGACCAGGTTACCTACATTCTCGATGAATAGCAGCTGCAGTGGTGCAAGATCAAGATGATGTAAGGCATCATGTACCATGTGCGCATCCAGGTGGCAGGCACTGCCGGTTGTTATCTGGATTGCCGTCACGCCCCGTTGACGGATACGCTCGGCATCATTTTCGGTTTCGAGATCACCCTCGATCACCGCTATTTTAAATTCATCTTTCAGCGCATCGATAGTTGCTTCCAGCAGTGCGGTTTTACCCGATCCAGGTGAAGACATGAGATTGATAGCCAGCACCTGGTGCTGATCAAAATGCTGCCGGTTATGCAGCGCCTGCTGATCGTTTTCATTGAGTAAACTTTTAAGAATTTTAACCGCAGAAAAACCCTCCCGGGTTTTTGCCAGCTTGCCGTCAGGTTTCACAAGATGCAGGTTGCCCGGTGTCACGTTACAACCACAGCTATCGCACATAGATATTATCCCTTTGTTATTAATGATGGCCGGCCAGCTGCACGCTGTCGAGGATCATTTCATCACCACTAACCAGTTGTGTATGTGTATCGCCGCAAACGGGACAGCCTAACTGATTAATTTGCACATCAAACGCAGCATTGCAATGCTTACACAGCACACGCACCGGCATTGTTTGAATCAGTAGTTCTGCACCATCGGCCAGGGTACCGCTGCTGGCGATGGGAAAGACCTGTTTTAACAAATCGGCCTCGATACCCGATAATGGCCCAAGCTGGATACGAACACTGTGCACATGTGGTGCGTGATATTGACGCGCGACATCACATACCTGTTTTAACATACTCTGACAAATCGATAGTTCATGCATTATCGGCTCCCTCTAGTTGGTCATAGAGATCCCAGGCAGACTGCGCCTCACCTGTATCAACTTTCTGAATCGCATAACCCACATGTACCATTACAAAATCACCGACCTGCAACGGTGTATGTTGCATCATAAACAGGCTGACATCACGCTCGACACCCTTTGCATGGCAACGGGCATGCCCGTCGTGAATATCAATAATCTGCATGGGAATTGCAAGGCACATAGGTCACCTCATGTCAGCCAGTTATAAGTATAAGCGTGAATGCAATAAATAACGAAACGATTAAATCAAACAAACTTTACTCTGTGATTGACCTGCTCATTATTAACGCTCACACTAACGTAATAAACATATGCTGAATCATTGAACAGGTCGTACTCATACGGACTACACATGACAAGCAAAGACCAGACAGCCGTTTTTTTACCGCGTAAGCAGCTACAGCACCTGCTGCACCTGCTGCAACAACGCGGCTATGCCTGCTACGGCCCACAGGTACGTGATGGCGCCATTCACTACCTGCCCCTTGATCACATCGATCAACTACCGCATGGCATTAGCCAGCAACAATCAGCCGGTTATTACCGTATCCACGAGGCCGATCATGGGCGTTATTTTGCCTGGGCGAATGGACCGCAGGCCTTAAAGCCGCTGTTATTCGCCCCGCGTGAAACCCTCTGGCGATCAACGATCACGGAGC
>JAOUMO010000062.1 GCA_029881425.1 Gammaproteobacteria bacterium | reverse complement strand
GACCGGCTTCTTCGATCTGGTGACCATTTTCATCAAACATGGCACGCACGCGACCGTACTCCTGGCCGGCGACAAGCATATCGCCTTTACGCAGGGTACCCTGCTGAACCAGTATGGTGGCGGTTACACCGCGCCCCTTGTCCAGCGTCGCCTCAACAACAATACCGCGACTCGGGCCGGTTACCGCCGCCTTCAGCTCCATCATTTCTGCAGTCAGACTGATCGCATCAAGCAGCTCGTCTATACCCGCACCGGTTTTTGCCGATACATTAATAAAGATGCTGTCACCGCCCCAGTCTTCGGGGATAACATCATGACCACCCAGCTCGGTTTTTACACGATCAGGGTCCGCATCTTCTTTATCGATCTTGTTAACGGCGACGATCAGGGGGACACCAGCTGCCTTGGAGTGCTGGATTGCCTCGATCGTTTGTGGCATGACGCCGTCATCGGCAGCAACCACGAGAATAACTATATCGGTAGCCTTGGCACCACGTGCACGCATCGAAGTAAACGCGGCATGGCCCGGTGTATCAAGGAATGTAATAACACCCTTATCGGTTTCTACATGGTAGGCGCCAATATGCTGGGTAATACCACCCGCCTCACCGGCGGCCACCTTGGCCTTACGGATATAATCCAGTAATGAGGTTTTACCGTGGTCGACATGACCCATGATAGTCACTACGGGCGGACGGGGCTCCGGTGCACCCAGTTCGTCATGGGCGGATTCCAGCAGGTTTTTCTCGTGGTCATCGTCGCTCATGCAGATCGCGTTGTGACCACACTCTTCAACCACGAGCACCGCTGTATCCTGATCTATGACCTGGTTAATGGTGGCCATAACCCCCATCTTCATCATAATCTTGATAACTTCGGCCGCCTTCATTGTCATTTTCTGTGCCAGTTCAGAGACCTTGATCGTCTCGGGCACGATGACATCATGGACAATAGCCTCGACCGGCATTTCAAACCCATGACGACCCACCGCCTCACCTGTGGCACGGCGCTTGCCGGGTTTTTTCTTATTACGACCCGCTGAGGCCTTACCCGATGCAACATGTAATTCTTTACGACCGTAACGTGTATCGGCCTTGTTATCACGCTCGGCCTTTTTCGCTTTCCTGGCCTTGCTTTCAGACTCGACAGTGGTAGCGACTTCCTGCTTGAGGCGCGCCTCTTCTTCCGCTTTTAATCGAGCCTCTTCTTCAGCGCGTGCCTTACTAGCATCCTCTGCCCTGGCGGCAGCCTGCGCCTTTGCTTCTTCTTCGGCTTTGGCGGCTTCTTCAATCTTACGACGTGATTCTGCTTCGGCTTCAAGGCGTTCCTTTTCACGCTGCTCTTTTTCTGCCAGCAGGCGATCCAGCTCTTCCTTTTCCTTGTTTTCCGCATCACTACGCTTCACGTAGGTGCGTTTTTTACGCACTTCAACGTTCACTGTTTTACGACCGGCACCGGAGGTTTTCAGCTCGGAGGTCGTTTTACGCTTCAGCGTAATCTTCTTCTTGGCACCGCCCTCGGCGTCACCACCCTTGCCATGGCTATTACGCAAATGGTCGAGTAATTTAAACTTATCTTCATCACTGATTAAGGAATCAGCATTTTCCGCATTAATGCTTGCTTCCTTGAGTTGCTCCAGCAGGCGATCAACCGGGGCACCAACAACTTCAGCTAGTTGTTTGACTGTTACATTAGACATGAGTCATCTCCCCCCACAGTAATAATTACTGGTTTGCCTCATTGGATTCATTTTCAAACCAGGGTGCACGTGCCGTCATAATCAGGGCACTCGCTCGTTCCTCGGTCATATCATCGATTTCAAGCAGGTCATCAACGGCCAGCTCTGCCAGATCTTCCATTGTACAGATCTGCTGCTTGGCCAGTTTATATGCCAACGTGTCATCCATGCCTTCCATTTCCAGCAGGTCCTGCTGGGGCTCTTCAACTTTTTCTTCCTGCGAAATAGCACGGGTCAATAACGAGTCCCTTGCGCGTCCACGCAGCTCACTGATCATGTCCTCGTCGAACTCTTCAATCTCCATGAGTTCAGACTCGGGCACATAGGCTACTTCCTCAATACTGGAGAAGCCCTCGGCCGCCAGGATAACAGCCACTTCTTCATCGACGTCCAGCTGTTCCATAAACATCTCAACCACGACGCGACTTTCTGTCTCGGACTTGGATTCCATATCCGTGGTCGACATAATATTCAGCTCCCAGCCGGTCAGCTGGCTGGCCATACGAATATTCTGGCCACCGCGACCAATCGCCTGTGAAAGCTTATCATCCTCGACGGCTACATCCATACTTTTCGAATCTTCATCGACGACAATCGACTCCACTTCAGCGGGCGACATGGCATTGATTACAAACTGGGCCGGATTTTCATCCCACAGAATAATATCAACACGTTCACCGGCCAGCTCATTCGATACTGACTGGACGCGCGAGCCACGCATACCCACACAGGCACCCACAGGGTCCAGGCGAGGATCGTTGGATCTGACCGCGATTTTTGCACGTGAACCGGGGTCACGTGCACCACTAACTATTTCGATCAGCTCCTGGCCCACTTCGGGTACTTCCAGCTTAAACAGCTCCACCAGGAACTCGGGGGCCGTACGACTAACAAACAACTGAGGACCACGATTTTCTGCACGTACTTCCTTTAAATAACCACGCAGGCGATCACCGGGACGAACCGCCTCACGGGGAATCACTTCTTCACGGGGAATAATCGCTTCCACGTTCTCGCCCAGGTCCATGTAAATATTACCACGCTCAACACGCTTAACTGTACCCATCACCAGCTCGCCGACTTTATCCTGGAAGGCCTCGACAACGCGGGCGCGCTCTGCCTCACGTACTTTCTGTACTATGACCTGTTTGGCTGTCTGTGCGGCAATACGACCAAATTCTACGGATTCGATCTGCTCTTCAATAAAATCGCCGAGTTCAATATCTGGCTTTTCGACCTGTGCGGCTTCCAGTGTGGTCTGGCGTAGCGGGCTTTCCAGACCACCATTTTCTTCTTCTTCCACCACTTCCCAGCGACGGAATGTATCGTATTCACCGGTCTCACGATTAATACAAACACGAACATCAATATCTTTACCCTGCTTTTTACGCGTGGCTGTCGCTAGCGCAGCCTCTATCGCTTCAAATATGATTTCCTGGTCAACACCCTTCTCGTTAGACACAGCGTCAACCACGTACAGAATTTCTTTATTCATGACCGGCTCCAAACATTCTCTTAAAATTGTGGTACCAAATGGGCTTTTTCTATGCCGCCCAGCGGTAAATAATGCGTTTCACCATCCACTTCAATGATAACGTCGTTCTCTTTCAGCCCACGTAACAGGCCAGTAAAATTACGTTGTCCTTCCAGGTTTGGCATCCCCATCTTTATCTTTACCACTTCTCCGGCAAAGCGTTGATAATCTTCAGCTTTTCGTAACGGCCGATCCAACCCGGGAGATGAAATCTCGAGGTCAAAATGACCGGGGATCGGGTCTTCCACATCCAGCATCGCGCTTAGCTGGCGGCTCACGGCCGAGCAATCTTCAACCAGGATGCCTGTCTCCTGGTCTATATAGACGCGCAACAGGCCATTTTTAGAGTGGGGTCTAAATTCAACATCCACCAACTCATAACCCATGCCTTCAACTACCGGCTGGATCAGAGACCAGATTTCACTTGTTGTCACCATTCGTTAAATACCATGCATCTCTTTAGCCAGGAACGGACCAATCAGCAGGCGGCCCGTAAAAGCTAAATAAAAAAAGGGCTCGAGGCCCTTATCAATTCATAACACTAATAAAAAGGCCCCGTATGAACGAGGCCTTTTTACTCAAAAAATTGGTAGCGGGGGCAGGATTTGAACCTACGACCTTCGGGTTATGAGCCCGACGAGCTGCCAGACTGCTCCACCCCGCATCAACTGGCGCAAATAATACGTATTTCAGCTAGTTATTGCAAGGGATAGTTAAATATTATTCATCTTTATGGGAACAATCAAACAAAAAACAGGGGAAATGATCAGCCTGCGATCAAAGCTTAGCTATCAATATCACTTGACAATACACAGAGGTCGACCCCATTTCGATTCCAGCATCCATTTTTGCATATCAGGAAATGCCATGGGGCGCCCCAGGTAAAAACCCTGGCCTATATCACAGCCCATCGCGATCAGCTGCTGTAACACATCGTTATTTTCGATACCCTCGGCCACTACCTTCATGCCCAGGTTATGCGCCAGCTCAATGGTAGACTTGACGATGCTCTTATCCTTGTCATTATCAATCATCTGCATTACGAATGACTTATCTATTTTTAATTCATTGACCGGCAGGTTTTTAAGATAGGACAACGATGAATAACCTGTGCCGAAATCATCAATTGAAACACCGATACCCGCCGCACTCATTTCCTTCAATATCTCCATACTCATTACCGGGTTCCGCATCATCGCTCCCTCGGTCACCTCCAGCACCAGGCTACTCGGCTTCGCATCCCAGATACTCAACGCACCAAGCACCACGTCCACGATACTCTTATCATTTAACAGGGCAGGCGATAAATTCACCGCTACCGAAAAGTCACCGAACTCACGCTGGCATTGCGCACACAGGCGCAATGTTGAGTTTAAAATCCACTTGGTAACCGGCATCAGGAGATCGCTATTTTCCAGCACATCAATAAACTGCTGGGTATCGACCTTGCCAAATCTTGGACTAAACCAGCGAATGAGAACCTCTGCACCCGAGACCTGTTTATTCTTCAGGTCAACCTTGGGCTGAAAAAACAGGCTAAATTCTTCATGTTCAACCGCTTTTTGTAATTCACGCTCAACGATTAAACGTGGTGGCAGGGGTGACTCATTACCAGGCTCATAGATACAGTAGTCACTGTTTGTCTGGATTGCCTGCTCGATCGCCTTGTGTGCATTTTGAATTAAATCGTCATGGGCCTGGCCATGTTCTGGTGATATAACAATACCAATAACTAATTTGGGATCGATTGATGAGTTATTACAGGCTATCGGTTGCTGTAGTTCATTAATGATTTTATTTGCCGCGAGGATGGCATGTGACGGGTTAAATAAAGCAGGCAACAGTACACCGTACTCGTTATCGCCCATCCTCGACATGACATCAACCGGCCTCAACACCGTTTGTAACTTATGTTCAAAGGCATCCAGGAATAGATCACCCGTCCTTACCCCGTAAGCCGTATTTATATCTTTTATACTTTTTAGCTTTACAACCAGAAAACCCATTATTGCCTGTTTAGATTGATTCTGCTGCAGCAGGCTATCAAAGGTTTCAAGGAACTCTAGTCGTTTTTGCATAATAATTTAAAATAGAATTTGTAAATAAAGACTTACAAATAAAACTCTGTGGGATCTATGCCGAAGGCACCCGGATCATGTGCGCAATGGATATTCAACACATGGCCGGATGCATCTATGGCCTGTGTCATAAGGTCAATTATCTTAAAATTTTTATAGGCCGTTTTATCTTCATCCAGCAATAACATAATCCTTGGCTTCAGGCGTTTTGTCCTGTTCTGCGATAAAACAATACCAACCTCGCCTGAATTCATTTCCACCAGGGAACCGGTTGGGTAAACACCCAGGCACTGCAAGAACTGTTCAACCAGCTCATCCTGGAAAAATTTATTACGCCAGTTATATATTTGCTGCAGGGCATTATGCGGTGAGATTGCATCAGAATAAATACGTTTACTGGTCATCGCATCATAACAGTCGATAATTGCGGCAATACGCCCATAAACAGGGATTTGATCCCCCTCTATTCCATTGGGATAACCACTACCGTCATAGCGCTCGTGGTGGGTCATAGCGATATGGATAACACTGTCATCAATATCAGCCGTATTTTTCAGTATCTCCACGCCATAGTCCACATGCCGCTTTACCTCCTGGAACTCCGCCTCAGTGAGTGTAGATGCCTTATTCAGGATAGCTTCTGGCACCTTCATTTTACCAATATCCAGTAACAACATACCGATAGCAAGAATACGGATATCATCCCTGGGCAGGCCCAGGTGTCGACCAAAGGCTATCGCCAGGGCGCAATTATCCACCGAATGGGAATAGGTATAATTGTCTTTTTGTCTTAAACGGGAGAGCCACAATAAGGCATCAGGATTACGGATAATACTCTCGAGGACAGGTTCAACCACGCCCCTTACCGCTTCTAAATTGAGATTCTTGCCAATTCTCACATCATCCATAATCAGGCCAATCTGATCAGCGGCATCTTCCAGTGCTGTTTTCGCAACGGGAATTTCCTGCTCTACCGTTTTTAGGTCCCTGTACTCAACCTCTCGCTGGTTTGAACCAAGGAACCTTTCAAGCTTAACATTGGATGGTAGATCCAGACCCTCATCCATATAGTAGTCGGCAGCCGCACCCCGCTCCGGATCAATATAGACAAACTCGCAGTAACGCTGCAACATCTGCAACTCGTCATCACCACGGATAACAAAACCCTGTATCAGGAAAGGTGTATCCAGCCACGGCCTATCCAGATTGGCTATATACATCCCCGTTTTGAGATAGGCTGTGTGTACTTTACGTTCCATTAGTCAACATCCATCACAAACTAAGCTAACTACTAGATTGCAGTTAGAATATTACTCTATCAACATAAGTATAGTGAATAAATTGGCGCAGCGCCTCATCACAGGATGGTGATCCTGTCATATAAAATGAGACATTGCCCTAAATCAAGAAAAGACAGCGATACACAACGCCATAAGGGATGAGGGATAGATACCCAGGGCCAGTATGGCCAGGCCATTGGCACTCAGGGCCACCTGCATATCGCGACCATTGTGGAGTGGCGCATTCTCTTCAGCATCATCAAAATACATTAACTTGATAATGCGAAGATAATAGAACACGCCAATAATAGAGAAGAAGACGGCGACCAGGGCCAACCACAGCATATTAATATCAATTACTGCCTTGAGTACGGCTAATTTGGCCCAGAAGCCAACCGTAGGCGGTACACCGGCCATGGAGAACATCAGGATCAACATCATGAAGGCAAACCAGGGGCTACGCTGGTTCAGGCCCTTGAGATCACTCAGGTTATCCGCCTCGAACCCTGCCCTCGCCAACAACATAATAATACCGAAGGCACCCAGTGACATCAGTGCATAGGTCAGGGTGTAGAACATCGCCGCTGAATAGCCCGCGTTATTCGCCGACAGTATACCCAGCATAATGAAACCCACATGGGAAATCGTTGAGTAGGCCAACATGCGTTTCAGGTTGGTCTGCGCAATGGCAACCACATTACCTATGGCCATAGAGAGCACAGACAGGATAACCAGCATCAGCTGCCAGTCCGCATGGAGCCCCCCCATACCTTCAACCAGCAGGCGCATCACCATGGCGAAACCGGCTATTTTGGGTGCCGTTGCAATGTAGCTGGTGACAATAGTCGGCGCACCCTGGTAGACATCGGGTATCCACATGTGGAAAGGTACTGCACCGAGCTTAAAGGCAACACCGATAAGCATGAACACCAGGCCGAATACCAGCACGATATTCATTTCCTGTTGCTGTGAAATGGCCTTTGCCACCTCTTCGATATTCAGGGTACCGGTCATGCCATACACCATCGACATACCGTAAAGCAGCATGCCGGAGGCAATCGCACCCAGCACAAAATATTTCATCGCGGCCTCTGACGCATTGGCATTATCACGGTGAAAGGCAACCATCGCATAGAGCGACAGGGATAACAGCTCAAGCCCCAGGTAGAGTGACAGGAAATGATGCGCCGAGATCATCACCATCATGCCCAGCAGGCCAAACAGGCCAAGCACGTAAAATTCACCCTTGAAAATGTTGCGTTCGATCAGGTAACGACGTGAATAAACAAACACCATGGCCACTATACCGACCACGAACAGCTTGAGCACATTGGCAAAGGCATCATTCACAAATACACCATTAAAGGCAATGATGCGCTCATTGCTCGACATCATGACGATCATCGCCATGGTCACAATCAGGCTCAACTGGGAAATCACGTAGGTCACATTACGTTTTTCATCCGGCAGGAAGACATCAACAACCAGTACCAGGGAGGCCATGATCAGCAGGAATATTTCCGGCCAGGCGATAGCGTAATTTAGCATTTCAAGAGTCATAGTTTATTACCCGGTCAAAGCTTGGAGACAGCAACATGCTGTAGCAAATTTTCAACTGATGCATGCATCACATCAACCAGTGGCGCTGGATACAGACCCAGTGCCAGTACCGCAACGGCGAGGATACTCATAATCAGCAGTTCACGCTGGTTAATATCCTGCAGCGCTTTGACGTTATCATTTTTAATTTCACCATAGAATACGCGCTTCACCATCCACAGGGTATAGGCCGCACCCAGGATTAAGGTGGTGGCTGCAAGGAAGGCATACCAGAAATTGGCCTTGAAGCTGGCGAGTATAACCATGAACTCCCCGACAAAACCCGAGGTACCCGGCAGGCCCGCATTGGACATAGCAAAGAACACGGCAAAGGCAGCAAACACCGGCATGGTATTGACCACTCCACCATAGTCATTAATTTCACGACTGTGCATACGGTCATAGAGCACGCCGATCATGAGGAACATGGCACCGGAAATAAAGCCATGGGAGATCATCTGCACCATGGCCCCCTCGATGGCCAGTACCGCACCCGAGCCGTCAGCATTGGCCGGGTTGGCCCAGATCCTGAAAATAACGAACATACCCAGGGTGACAAAACCCATATGTGCAATCGATGAATAGGCCACCAGCTTTTTCATATCGGTTTGTACCAGTGCGACAAAACCAATGTAGACCACGGCCACTAATGACATGGCGATAATCAACCAGTCAAGGGAGCTACTCGCGTCCGGAGTGATCGGCAGGGTGAAACGCAGGAAACCATAGCCACCAATTTTCAGCATGATGGCAGCCAGTATGACCGAACCACCGGTGGGCGCTTCAACGTGGGCGTCGGGTAACCAGGTATGCACCGGCCACATCGGCACCTTCACCGCAAAGGCGGCGAGGAAGGCAAAAAAGATGAAGGTCTGTTCTATATCGGTCAGTTTCAGCTTATGGAAATCGAGTATGGCAAAGCTACCCTCACCCAGCTGTGTTGTCTGGTAATACATATAGATCATCGCCACCAGCATAAATACTGAGCCGAAGAAGGTGTAAATAAAGAACTTGATGGTCGCGTAAACGCGATTGGGGCCACCCCAGACACCGATGATGATAAACATGGGGATCAGCATGGCTTCCCAGAAGACATAGAAGAACATGGAATCCAGCGCCGAGAACACGCCATTCATCAAACCTTCCATAATCAGGAAGGCAGCCATGTACTGTGCCGTCTTTTTCTTGATCACTTCCCAACCGGCCAGTATTACCAGGATCGAGGTAAAGGTGGTGAGGATGATTAAGGGCATGGAAATACCATCTACACCCAGGTGGTAATAGATGTTGTAACTACCGATCCATTCGAATCGCTCGACAAACTGCATCGCCGCCGTCGTGGTATCAAAACCGCTGTAGAGTCCAAGGCTGAGGACAAAGGTAACGAGGGAAAAAATCAGCGCCACGCGTCGGGCGCCTTCCGCATTGCCTTTATCACCCGCCAGTAAAACGACTATACCGCCGATAATCGGTACCCAAACAACCAGGCTCAGTAATGGCCAATCTGCAAGCATTCTAATTATTCCGATTTATTAATTTAACGTTACAAAATACATTAACAGCAGTATCAGGCCCGCAATCATCGCAAAGGCGTAGTGATACAACATACCGGTTTGCACGTGCCGAACGATACTGGCTATCCAGCCGACAACACGCGCCGATCCATTCACAATAAAACCATCAATCAGGGCCACATCACCACCCCGCCATAAACCTTTACCCAGGCTGCGGCTGCCATCGCCAAAGACCTTGAAATAGACTTCATCGACCCAGTATTTACGATCCAGCAGCCTGTAGAGCACTGCCAGTTTATCTGCCGCGATATCCGCAATTTCCGGTTTCTTGAGGTAGATAAACCAGGCGGCGAACACACCGAAGCCAGCCAGGTAGACAGCAAGGCCATGGAAGGCATGCTGGATAAAACCGAACTCGGTGGTGAAGTGAATCTGGCCCATTACGTTGTGCGCTTCTTTCACCAGGATAGAGCCGGCGAAATAGTCGCCAAACAACATCGGGCCTACCGTGATCCAGCCGATAATGACCGAGGGTATGGCCAGCAGGATCAATGGCAGGGTCACCACCGGCGAGGTCTCGTGCAGGTGTTCTTTGGTGTGTTGATCCATACGCTCTTTTCCATGGAACACGAGGAAGAACATGCGGAAGGAATAAAATGCGGTGACAAATACACCCAGCACGACCATGAGATAGGCAAAGCCGGCACCCGGCAAAGTGGAATGACCCACGGCTTCGATAATCGCATCTTTGGAGAAGAAACCGGAGAAGCCTGGGAAACCAATCAGTGACAGGGAACCGATTAACGAGGTCCAGTAGGTAATGGGCATGTATTTTTTCAGGCCACCCATCTTACGAATATCCTGCTCGTGGTGCATTGCAATAATTACCGAACCCGCGGCAAGGAATAACAGCGCCTTGAAGAAGGCGTGTGTCATTAGATGGAACACGCCAGCGGAGTAGGCCGATACACCGAGGGCAACTGTCATGTAACCCAGTTGCGATAATGTGGAATAGGCCACCACGCGTTTGATGTCGTTTTGCACGATACCGACCAGCCCCATGAAGAAGGCGGTAATGGCTCCGATCACCAGCACAAAGCTCAATGCAGTTTCAGACAGCTCGAATAATGGCGACATACGCGCCACCATAAAGATACCCGCGGTGACCATGGTTGCCGCATGGATCAGTGCTGAAATAGGGGTTGGGCCTTCCATCGAATCCGGCAGCCACACATGCAGTGGCACCTGCGCCGATTTACCCATGGCGCCGATAAATAACAGGATGCAGATCACGGTCATCAGCGACCAGTCATAACCGGGAACCAGGCTAATGGTTTTGTCTGCGAGCTCTGGCGCTTTAGCAAACACCTCGACGTAATCCATGCTACCGGCATACATGGCCACAGCCGCGATACCCAGAATAAAACCAAAGTCACCCACACGGTTAACCAGGAACGCCTTCAGGTTGGCATAAATGGCCGTTTCTTTTTTGTACCAGAAACCAATCAACAGGTAGGACACGACGCCCACCGCTTCCCAGCCAAAAAACAGCTGCATGAAGTTATTCGACATCACCAGCATCAGCATAGAGAAGGTAAACAGGGCAATATAACTGAAGAATCGTTGGTAACCCGGATCATCACGCATATAACCAATGGTATAAATATGCACCATTAAGGAAACACCGGTGACCACGGTCATCATCATTACCGTGAGTTTGTCGACCAGGAAGCCCACTTCAAAATTAAAACCGTCCGTCACCATCCACGTATAGACCGTGGCGTTATATACAGCCCCGCCCTCGAACACAATATGTTTCAGCGCCATCAGCGAGAG
>JAOUMO010000061.1 GCA_029881425.1 Gammaproteobacteria bacterium | reverse complement strand
GAATGGCACCACCGACACTGGGCGTGGGGCCAATAATATTAATCAGCGCCCCGGCATCGTGATCGAACCAGGTGAGGAACGCCTTGAGGGAAAAGCCAATATCCGCCGCGACCTCGAACAACTCATCTTTGGCCGGCGCTGCGTACCAGGCCAGTGCCTGCTCGTCATTTTCGAACACGTCCAGGTGACCTATGCCCCCATGACCGGCAATTTTCAGGATCTCCCAGTCTACATTCGTGGTCGGGCGCACAGCCTTTTTTGACAGATAGTTCAGGATCAGCTGGCGCTGGAAATTTTTCTCACCCCTGGGGGGGATCAATGACTGGATGGGGGGCAGGAATTCAAAAAACTCACTGCGGGGTCGTATGATCGTATTTTCCTGCACAATATCCGGCGCGTAAATTAGCCCCAGCCCGGGCAGGCCAGCGTGCAGGTAATCCAGCTCATAATTAAAACGGCAGTCACTATCGGTAATATAAAGCTCACCCATCTTCAGGGGACGCGCTGCAAGCCGCGTCCAGACAACCGCCTGGCGATCACGACTCATTGACTATTACTCACTTAAACAGGGAGCCATTATTGATCTTGTCCATCACCGGCCGATCCGGGCTCAAACACAGCTTCAGGCCCACCGCCATCGCCAGGTCTACCAGTGATGACAAATGCATATCACCGGTCTTCTTTGCACGAGAAATAGACTCCGGAGAAAGCCCCGCTCGCTCGGCCAGGTCCTTCTGTTTAAGACCCTTGCGTTTGGCGAGGGCAATAATCTGATTAAGCAAATCGATGTTAGCACTCATATAATTGACCAAATTATCAATAGACTTATTAATATTAGGCATTATTGACATTAATGTCAATCTTGTAAATTGATATATACATCAACTAGAACTTAATTTTGCTATCTATTGACTTTATCATCAATTAATAGCCCGTTTTTATGATGCAAGCCTTATAGGCACACTGAGAGGGATGGACACATAGATGTACAGAAGCAACCGTTTGCGAACCCATTCTTTTGACTGAGCCCATACAATTCTCTGACAACAGAACTGGATTATGCCCCGGCATAAACATAAACTGGCTAAAATAAACACTCTATGGCTTTAGGCACACTGACAACATCAGACTGAGAATAAAGGGAATGAACCAAATGCAAAAACGCAAATCGCCTGATCAGTACTTTGAAGACTATTCGAGATGAAAAAAACAGCCTTCATTACCACCAGCCTATCCTGCCTTCTCCTTATTTTTAATTCTCCAGCCTATAGTGAAATCTATAAATGGATAGATGACAAGGGGAAAACCCATTTTACTGATAAACCACCGACCAATGTAAAGACAGAAACAGTTGAATTAAAAATAAACACCTATACCGCTGTAGAGATCACCCCCCTGATTGAACGACTGGGAAGAGCGGACAAGGTTGTAATATATACAACAGACTGGTGCAGCATGTGTAACCGGGCAAAAACATATTTCAGGAGAAATAACATTGATTATATTGCCTACGATGTCGAAAAGAGCACTATCGGAAAAAAAGATTACAAGCTTTTACACGGTAAAGCAGTACCGATAATTATCATAGGAAAAAAAAGAATGAATGGATTTAGCGCTTCCAGGTTTGAAGCATTATACCAGGACCAGATGGGTAAAAAAAATCAGAACAAAAACAATAGTTGATATTGATTGAAACATGACCATGCAAATAATCTACAAAGCCTCAGACGTTACCGAAGCACACATTGTTGCTGGATTGTTACACGCCAACGGCATTGAATCACATGTGGGCGGCCACTACCTACAGGGTGCGATTGGTGATATTGCGGCATTTGATTTCGCCAATGTCCAGATAGACGATGAAGACATAGTGCTTGCGCAATCTATAATCCATGCGTATGAAAACAATCAGGAAAAACCTGTAGAAGATTTTAAAAAACACACACTTGCTGACAAATTATTAATTGTACTATTATTATCTTTGCTTGTTATTTTTATACTTTACCTATCAATTCGATAACAGCGAGTCAAAAAATAAAGACCCATAAAACACAGCAACCTCAAGGCCAATACAGCACCATCCTTCACTGAGCGTCAATTAAATATCAATTAACAGCCCATATTGTGACCTATGCCAAAACTTGCCCCTTGCTTACATGGCAAAGTTTACTCGCCGTACCGCTTCAGCTTAAATCTTAGGGAAATATTCCCTTATAGATCAGGGTATAACCTGTTATTAATACCCTAAAACAAAATTTAATCCAGCTAAAGACTTATAAGGAGAGAAAGTCATGATAAACTTATTAAGTTCGAGAACCGGTCATGGCAGCGGACTTCCAGGAATCAACCGCCAACCACTTACACAACTTAAAACACATTACGATATAAAAAACAGGACAGGCTGGTTCTTTATGAATGCCCGGCCCCGCCCCTGCTTTACCAGCCAGCTACTTAGCGACATCAATAACTATCAATGCAATGTCAAAGCCGAAATGCTGGCGAGCCAGAATAAAAAATATGACTATATTGTCCTTGCCTCGGCCATTAAAAACATATTTAACTTTGGTGGCGACCTCGCCCTGTTTCATACGCTAATACAACAGGAAAATAGTGAAGACCTGCTCGCCTATGCGACACAATGCATTAATGTGCTTTACCAGAATATGATTCATCTTGGCAGTGAACTCACCACCATATCACTTGTACAGGGCGATGCACTAGGCGGCGGCTTCGAGGCCGCGTTATCCAGTAACATTTTAATTGCTGAACGCGGAACGAAAATGGGACTACCCGAAGTCCTGTTTAATTTATTTCCGGGCATGGGCGCCTATTCACTTTTAGCAAGAAAACTGAACAGCAGCCAGGCTGAAAAAATCATATTGAGTGGCCGCCTCTATAGCGCTGAAGAACTTCACGAAATGGGCATAGTCGACATACTCGCTGAAACAGGCGAAGGTAAAATTGCCGTTCAACGATATATTAAGACATCACGACACTCACAAAATAGCCACAATGCCATCAGGAAGATCAGGGATAGCTATAACACGATCACCTATGATGAACTGCTCAGGATTACAGAAATATGGGTCGAGGCAGCCTTAAACCTGTCAGCAAAAGATTTGCGCATGATACAACGCCTGGTAACACGACAGGACTCAAAGACCTGCCTGCTATAATCTTGCCATCTGCCTAACCGGCCACCTGCAATCCATTTGTCGGCACAGCCAGATAACAAACAAAGACATAGGTATTATGCCCAATCGTATGATTTGCAGCAGAAAGATCCGCCCCTATTTCAACCAGCCCACCATCATAATTACTCGCATCATGTGGACCCGGCTTATGTGTCCAGGCAGCGGTTAGCGGGCCCTGCCGATAAAAATGATAATCTGTGCCATTGGCCGCGATCATCACGGCAATTAAGTGGTGATTGGCAGGTGCAGCAGGGGGGACATTAAATGTATTACCTGCGGCAACAGCCTGGCAACCATCATTGATACAGGCCTGCGTAAGCGTGGCTGCATTGTAGGGCGGCGTTACACCATGACCAGACTGCCTGCCCGGTATGGCACGGTTGTTACCCGCCGGCTGCAAACAGTTGGCCGCATAGGCATAGCAGTTTGCCAGTGGATTAAAGGACACTCTTAAATAGGCCATAATATACTCCCTTACATTATCATTTTATTTGTCAGGGATAATACATTATTTATTATCAGCAACAATACCACTATTGTTACTGTTATTAATATAAACTATGGGTTGATTTAAATTTATGCAGCTGACTATTAAAGCGTTTCACTGATTTTTTTTCAGGTTTGCAAACACACTATAATGATTTATAAATTATTTTCCGGGTTACTACTGACCGTCATAATACTCGCTACCACTAGCCCATCACTGGCCGCTGAAATTCGTGTTGCCGTAGCCAGTAATTTCAGTGAAACCCTGGCTATAGTTGCAAAAAACTTCGAGCGGGATACCGGACACAGGGTCAAGTTAATCGTCGGATCCACGGGTAAACACTATGCACAGATTAAACATGGCGCACCCTTCGATGCCTTTTTTGCAGCCGACATCAAACGCCCTGCACAACTGGAGAAAGAGCACCTGTCCGTGATGGGCAGCCGCTTTACTTATGCCATAGGCAAACTCGTCCTATGGAGCCCGATGGCAAACTATATTGATAACGAGATTAACATACTCAAACAAAATAGATTCCGTCACCTGGCCATTGCCAACCCCAGGCTCGCACCCTATGGCGTAGCGGCCCAACAGGTTCTAGAGTCCTACGACCTATGGGATTCATTGAAACATAAAACCGTGCGCGGTGAGAATATCGGCCAGGCCTTTCAATTTGTCAGCAGCGGCAATGCCGAGCTTGGATTTATTGCCTATTCACAGATTAAGCGCCCCGGCCATATGATTACGGGCTCCTGGTGGCTAATTCCTGAAACCCTGTATACACCGATTGCACAACAGGCCGTCCTCCTTAAAGATAAGGCGGTCGCTCACCAATTCATGAGCTATGTAAAAGGTGATAAATCACTGGCGATTATCCACAGCTTTGGATACGGTACACCCTAATGTTTACTAATCCCGACCTTACCGCCCTTCTGCTCACCCTCAAACTGGCGGGGGTGACCACACTCATCCTTTTGCTCCTCGGCACACCACTCGCCTGGTGGCTGGCACGTAGTCGCTGGCGCTTCAAGTTTCTACTGGAGGCAATCGTTGCCCTGCCACTGGTGCTACCCCCTACCGTACTTGGCTTTTATCTATTGATTGCACTGGGACCCAATGGCCCCATTGGCGGCCTGATGGCCGCATTGGGCGGCAGCCCACTGGCCTTCAGTTTCAGCGGCCTGGTGATCGGCTCGGTCATCTACTCCATGCCCTTTGTAGTACAGCCCCTGCAGGATGCCTTTCGCGCTATTGGCCGACGCCCACTGGAAGTCGCCGCCACCTTGCGCGCCTCACCGCTGGATCGCTTCTTTAGTGTGGCGATGCCACTGGCGCGTTCGGGCTTCCTCACCGCCGCAGTCCTCGGCTTTGCCCACACCCTGGGGGAGTTCGGCGTGGTACTGATGATCGGTGGCAATATACCCGGCGAGACCCAGGTCGTTTCCATTGCCATCTATGATCATGTAGAGGGTATGGAATATGCCCAGGCCCACTGGTTATCCGGCGGCCTGTTACTGCTCTCGTTTCTCATGTTGATCATGGTCTATGCCATCAACCGCCGTTTCAGGCTGGTCAAGCCATGAGTATCGAGGCCCGGTTCCATCTCGCCAGGGGCGACTTTACCCTGGATGTAAGCCTGGCGATTCCCGCCAGGGGCATCAGCGCCATCTTTGGCCCATCGGGCTGCGGCAAGACCACCCTGCTTCGCGCCATCGCCGGGCTGGAGCAGTGCGATAACGGGCTGCTGAAAATAGGCGAGATGAACTGGCAAACAGCCCATCACTTCGTGCCAACACACCAGCGCCCGCTGGGTTATGTATTCCAGGAACCGAGCCTGTTTGCCCACCTCGATGTGCAGGGCAATCTCGAATACGGCGTCAAACGCGTGCCGGCTACAGAGCGCAAGGTATCCATCAGCAAGGCAATTGAATTACTCGGCATAGGCCATTTGCTTCAACGCCGCTCAGACCAGCTTTCCGGTGGCGAACGCCAACGGGTCGCCATAGCCAGGGCTCTCGCCGTCAGCCCCAGGATCCTGTTACTGGATGAGCCCCTGGCCGCACTGGACCAGGCACGTAAACAGGAGATCATGCCCTATCTTGAATCCCTGCATGAAGAACTGGAGATCCCGGTGATTTATGTCAGCCATTCACCCGATGAAGTGGCACGCCTCGCTGACCACCTGGTACTCATGGATGCCGGTAAAATAACCGCATCCGGAGAGATCCGGGACATGCTTACCCGCCTCGACCTGCCCCTCGCCCACGACAGCGAAGCCGGTGCACTCATCGAAGCGGTGGTCGCGGGACATGATGATGATTACGACCTCACCTATCTCGACTTCCCCGGTGGCCGTTTCACCGTCACGCGCAAATCACTACCCATAGGCCACGCCGCAAGACTGCGCGTCGCTGCCAGGGATGTCAGCCTGACCCTTGCACACCAGGTCGACACCAGCATACTCAACATATTCCCCGCCACCATCGATGCAATCACCGATGAACAAAGCGCGCAGGTGACCGTCAGGCTACTCGCGGGCGGCACCCCTGTACTCTCCCGCATCACGCGTAAGTCAGCGACTTTACTTGATTTAAAACCGGGAAAACGGGTGCACGTGCAGGCCAAGAGTGTTGCACTCTTATCCTGAAATTCACACCAAAGAAATACCACACACCCGACCTGCCGCTATTAATCCTGCCTGGCACCCATTACGACAGGCATTAGAACTGATATAAATATATATTTTATTTATTCGGTTTAGAAAAAACGGCCCCCTATAGAGACCGTTTTAGATGATATTAAATGAGGATACTGGAACTCATTATTTACTTAATGAACTGGAAATTTGCATCGCAATTTTCAAACTCGCATCTTTTAATCCGGAAATGATTTTTTTAGACCCTGCCTTGAACACATCGTCCTGCTCAGCAAAATGGAAGGCTGGCGATGCATCTAATTCAACCCCGGACATTAATGGATTATGGTAACCATACATCATTGTGTCCTGATAAATCACCTGTGTACCCATAGGCTTTGCCATGGCAACAAAGGCACGGGCCTCAGGACGCCAGTGAGGAGAAAACAGGAAATGCTCCGTAACATAACCATAGTTGGTCACAACCACATCAAGTATTGCATCGGCATTTTTTATTCTTAATTTACTGTAGTCGCCCAACAGACTTCTAACGTCGGCTCGTTTTACTTTGACAACTATTGTTTTGTAGCCAACCTTTTTAAGTTGATTTTTCAGATCCCGGGTCAATTGGTCACGGAATGAGAATTTATTTTTTTTGAGTTCATTAAATAACTTCTGGGACTCATCGCCCGCTGCAATAGCTGCACCACCCACTGCCCCCATAGCCGCCATACCACTACCCAGGTTGAGCATACGCAGCTGTGGTTCTTCTATCTGCAAGATAGCAATCGTTTTTATACCCGCCTTATCTTCCGGCCTTATAGATACCGCAGAAGGTGCACATGCAGCAATGCTCAATACAAAAACTAAGCCCAGGCTCCATTTTTTTAACATTTTTATTCTCCTGTAATTATCCTTGTTTTATACAAGGATAATTGTATATCAATAATCCATATATATCTGCTCTCTTATGAAACAGGCATCGATAAGACCCCACGACCTACTCGCCACAGACCTGAAACCCGTTGCTATAACCGTATCATACAATCACTAAAACTCATCGGGAACAAAGCGGGCAGGCATCAACAGCCGGATCAGGAACAAGAATTATTTAGCATCAATCCTGCAACCTGGATTTTGACATCCTTAGACGGACAAACTAATAGGCCGTTGAAATATTGTTTACATTTTTACGGGTAACCAGCTGTGATGACACCTCGATATAACGCGGAACCTTTTTACCCTGTAGCAGCTTTAAGGCCACATCGACCCCCATCTTGCCACAGGTGGGATAGGTAAAACTGGCGAGCTGCTCACCTTTCAAAATAGCCTCCCTGGCCTCTGGCAGGAAATCGATACCTACAGTAGGAATACTCGCAGGGTCGATACCGGCCCGTTGCAATGCAAAGCGCGCACCCGCTGCCATCGCATCATTATGCGCATAAATAGCATCAAACTTTTCACCCTGCTTGAGCAGCTTTTCAACCGCAGCAATGGCATCGGCACGAGAATAATTAGCCACCCTTGAGACAATCTCTATAGCCTCAAATTGTTCAATAGCCGTCACAAACCCTCTTCGACGATCCTGGGCGGTAGTCGTTGTAGGCACCCCTTCCAGCATCAGGATACGACCCCGTGCACCTATATGTCGGGCCATGAATTGAGCTGCATCATGGGCAATCCTGACATCGTTCGGACTTATAAACACGTCATAATCATCATTACTCAATTTACGTGTGAGCAATACAATATAAATGCCTTTCTTTCGCAGCTGCCCAATAACAGGCTTTAGCGCCTCGGGGTTCTTCGGCCCCAGAAATAACAATTGCACACCCTGGTCAACCATCTCCTCTATATCGAGGATATTCTTTGCAATACTGCCCGCCGCATCTGCCATTAAAAAACGTATATTGGTATAAGGCAATAATGCCTTCTCGATCTCATTCATCTGCGCAGCACGCCAGTCATTAGACATGTTATCTTCGGGAAAACCAATAACAAGCTGCGGATCAGCTGCCGTGGGCGTAATACACAGGCAACAGAAACAAAAGAAAATAAAACTGATTTGCTTGACAAGATTACACATCTATTAATAACCCCAGCAACGCGGCCTGATGAGTACTCAATAACACCTGCTTAGATTAAACAGTAAAACACAGGCTGAGGCCATTTTTATCATTTAGAGGCATATTCCACTTAAAACTTGCTATTATCAATAGTTGTCAGCACGTAACAATATCTACACTAATGGAATATGAACCGATTACCACGATGATTATAGCGTTAAAAACTCGTTGCCACATAATTACCCTTATATTTATTCTTGGATTATCGGCAGGTTGTAACAAAAATGAAACACCTTTACGACTGGCACATATTGGCTGGCCCGGTTACGAGACGCTTACATTGGCAAAAACCAAAGGCCTGTACAATAATCTTGAGGTAACACTATACCGCCCTTCTAACACAACCGACACCATGCTGTCCCTGCAGAACAATATTGTCGATGTGGCGGCTATTAGCCTGAATTCTTTAATTAAATTCCAGCATAGCATCGATGAACCGCTGGTCATTATTGCCGTACTTGATATATCTCATGGCGTCGACGTTATTATTGCCAACAGCGAAATAAACTCCATCAAACACCTTAAGGGAAAACGACTGGGCATGGAACCAACGGCACTGGGTGCGTTCTTCGTCCTCAAAGCTATCGAATCGAGCACCGAGATCGACTTAAACCAGGTACAACTACTGCCCATAACGATAGAGAATCATAAAAACATGTTTCTATCCGGCAAGATAGATGCGATTGCCACCTATGCACCGGCAGCCTCGGAAATACTTAAAAAAAAGGGCCATGTTATATTTGATAGCAGTCGCATCCCCAATCAAATTGTTGATGTATTAATCACCCGGGAATCTTATGCATCTCAACACCCTGATAAAATAAAAAAATTATTGAATGGCTACTTTAATGCAATTGAATTCACCAAGAGTCAACCTGACCATGCGATAGCAGAAATGGCAAAAATTGAAAACATAGAACCATTTCAATATAAGAAATCCCTGGAGGGCATCCATATACCAGACCTTGACAGTAACTATGCCTTACTAGATGGCGAAGAATCAAAGCTAAAAAGCACAATGGAAAACATAAAAACCGTTCTCGAAGCTAATAATATCATTAACCTGGAAAATGATACCCTCCCAAACATAAATTCCGACTTTCTCCCAGAGAATAATAAAAAATTACGCCCATGACCATACGCAACAAACTTATTGTATATGCAATGACATCGATTCTCCTTGCGCTACTAGCTGCGGGGTTGAGCATAGATCTTATTATCACAGACCTATATAATAAAAGTGCGCGCGAAGAACTAAGCGACACCTATAAAAACCTGAATCAACAGTTAAGCAGCATTAAAAACGACATGCTCGCGCAAACATTACAAATCGCCATGAACGACTCAGTGGTTGCAATTACCAACATGGTCGACAACTACCAGGATAAGAACCATTACCAGCCACTAATATTCGACAATGACAAAAAGAAAACAGCAGCTCATCTTTTAAATCAAATCGCCCTGACCCAATCAAACCATGCCGCAATATATGACAAAAATGGAGACCTTATTGCATATGCAACAAATAATGACCAGGAAAAACTAGCGGGAATAAGTTCTTTCCATAATGGGAAACCTGTTTACATTGAAAAGAAAAACCACGATACAAAATGGACAACAACCGCCTTACCCGATGACATAACACCTCAAGTCGCACCGCTCGATCAACAAACAGGTTTTTTCACATACCCGGGGGAAGTAAACTACACAACAACAAAAAACCAGCTTATTATAGAAAACATGAGGACCATAACTCGCACCTTCCCTCAGGGAAAAATAGAACCACTAGGAACGGTTCGTGTCTCAAAACCCCTTGATGAGACGTTTTTCAAACAAGCGACAAACATTGCCAATAAAAACATATCGCTAATACTCCATAATGGCCAGCTATTGAATACACAAAAAATAATACCCCCCATGGAGGACATAAAAGCCAATGCATTACTCTATGGCGACACATCCCCGATAAGTACACAGCTGTTAACAACCCACACCCATTACACACTCCCCTACGTATGGCCGACGCCGTCTGGTAATAACTACCTGTTGATCACACTATCGAGATCAAATCTAACATCCGCACTCAATAGCACCAGACTTTACCTTACCATTGCCTTTTCCATTATTGCATCAATAACAATAATAACGGGCATTTACTGGTTAAACAGGCTTATTTCACGGCCACTTGATGCACTTGTACAGCAGGCAAAACTAACAGATGAGAATCATTATCCGGTATTCCCTATCAACCAGACGAAAGATGAAATTAATCTACTAGGGACCGTACTAAACAAGATGGTCAATACAATCAAGAGCCGTGAAAAAGATTTGACACTCAGGACAAAACAACTAGACAATGCACAACGAATTTCCCATATCGGTGACTGGGAATTAGATCATGCCACTGACACCATGACCTGGTCCGATGAACAATACAGGATATTTGAACTCGACCCGGCCACATGCAAGCCCTCACGAGATGCAATACAAATGGTTATCCACCCTGATGATGTGGATAAAACGCTAACTGCTTTTGAAACTTCCATAAAAGAAAAAAAACCTTTCGTTATTATTCACAGAATAATGACCAAGGACATGCGCATAAAGTTTGTCCGCGTATACGGCGAAACCCTGTATGACGAGGAAGGAACCGCCATAACCTCAACCGGAACCATGCAGGACATAACCGAACAAACCATTAAAGATGAACAATTACGCCGCACCCAGAAAATGGACGCGCTCGGTAAACTCACGGGGGGAATAGCCCATGACTTTAATAATATGCTTGGTGTCATCGCCGGCTTTACCGAATTATTACAGCTAAAATTCGCCAACAATGACCAAAAAGCCAATATCTACATAAAGGAAATATTTCAAGCCAGTGAACGTGCTCGAAAACTAACTGCCAAGCTTCTTTCGTTTTCACGAAAAGACATCTCCTCATCTACAAAAACAGACATTAACCAGTTATTGCATGAAGAACAGCATATGCTGGAAAAGACACTTACGGTAAGAATTGCATTGAAATTCAACCTCGAAAAAGACTTATGGCCCGTTAAGCTGGACAGGGATGAACTGGAAGATGCAATTATCAACATGAGCATCAATGCAATGCATGCCATACCTGAAAGTGGCGAACTAGTACTCTCG
>JAOUMO010000217.1 GCA_029881425.1 Gammaproteobacteria bacterium | reverse complement strand
TTTTATATACTTTTTGACTTCGTGCTTAATGGACTCGACAAGCCTCGGTAGCTTTAGCTTTTCGTGGCTTAACTTAAAGGTCTTTTTCATAATAATCTCAAGGCTGTAATGATTTGTTTAAAAAGGCGTAAGGGATCTGCTGGCAGCGCGTATTATAAATGATTCCCGCCATTGACCGCTCACTTTAATTTACAACAGCCACTGAAACGCCACATTACCCGTGCCATGCTATCTATGGGCACCACGGGGAGAACTCACTTTTATATCCTTTTTTCAATGACTTAGAGATTGCTCCCCGCATCATCTCTCTTCTGCTATGATGCCTTCTCTATCCCTCCAGCCCACAGGCACCATGCAACCACAATCCGACCCATTCATTGTCCCTGTCTGTCACGACGAAATCGAGCTGGTTTACCAGGATGAATATCTGTTATTAATCAACAAGCCCAGCGCCCTGCTCACCCTCTCTGGCAAACACCCGCTCAACCGGGACTCGGTCCACTTTCGCCTGGTCAAGACATTCCCTACCGCCACCATGATCCATCGGCTCGACTTTGGTACCTCGGGGCTACTGCTGGTCGCCCTCAACAAAGACATTAATGCGCATCTCTGCCGGCAGTTCCAGGCGCGGCAGGTCCTCAAGAGCTATACCGCGATACTGCATGGTCACCTGGCCAATGATAACGGCTGCATCGACCTGCCTATCGCAAAGGACAGGCCGAATTTTCCATTACAGAAAATCTGTTATGACACGGGAAAAAGTGCAGTCACCCATTACCAGGTGATTGAGCGCCTGCACGAACCCAGCACCACACGGGTAAGCTTTACACCTGTATCGGGCCGCACCCATCAACTGCGTATACATAGCCGGGAGATGGGCCACCCCATCCTGGGCTGCGACCTGTATGCCACAGATGAGGCCTTTTTTATGGCGGACCGCCTCATGCTGCATGCCTCGGCTATTACCTTCGACCACCCTGTTACCGGTGAACGAATTGAAGGGCTTTGTCCCTGCCCGTTCTAGCTTAATTTAAGCAGCACCAGGGTATAGTATTCCAGGATATGGGGACGCACGGGTCATAATAATTTAACCGTTCATATAATTACGAGGCGAACATGAAGGGAATACTGAAAAAAACAGCACTGCTATTATTTAACAGCCTTTTCCTCATGGGACAGGCTACAGCTGATACAGAACTGGTTGCAGGCTCTGCTGCACCCGAGCTCAACCTCAAGGACCAGAATTTTAAGACCCACAAACTGGCTGATTACAAAGGCCAGTGGCTGGTAATTTACTTCTACCCAAAAGATGACACCCCAGGCTGTACGACAGAGGCCTGCCAGTTCCGTGATGATATCCTGCAGATCAGGGCGCTCAATGCATCTATCCTGGGTATTAGCCTGGATGACGTCAAAAGCCATGAAGAATTCGCAAATAAATATAGCCTGCCCTTCCCCCTGCTCGCCGATACCCGCGGTGATGTCGCCCAGGCTTACGGTGCCCTGTTCAAACTGGGACCGATAAAGTTTTCCAGGCGCCATAGTTTTATTATTGGACCGGATGGCCTGATCAAAAAGATCTATCGTGATGTCGACCCGGAAAAACATAGCCAGCAGATTATTAATGATTTAAAGCTACTGGCGCAATAAAATACACGAGTCACAGGCACACCTAGTGATTCATTTAATGCCAATTTTTTTGGCAGGATACATGGCCTTGCTGTCAACCTGGCAGCCTTGATTGGCTACGAGACGTAAACACATCAGGCTACAATATGGGATTTAATGGCAAGATTTTCCACAACATTAGCTTGCCACGCTTGATAACAGACGCTCCATTATTACGACCGTCTTTCCTAACATTCCAGCTATTACCTTCCGACATATCAATCTCGATTTCACGCTTCACCGCACGTGCAAGTCCATCATGTTTCGCTATAATGCCTACTTCGGTATTCAGGTTTTCAGATCGCGGATCAAGATTAAACGTACCAACATAAACAATACTGTCATCGACAACCATAGTTTTTGCATGCAGTGAAAATATTGGCAGGGCCTTGCCCTTATACTGTTCATACCGATTAACCAGTTCATGCCTCCGCTGCGCATCATGACGATATTCATATATCTCGATACCCGCATCTAGCATCTCATCGATTTGAGAACTGTAACCACTAAATGCGGGCAAATTATCACTTGATGACAGGGAATTGGTATTAATCCGAATACTGACACCACGAGCCAATGCCGCCTTGAACAAACGCCATGCCTCCTTACTGAGTATCAGGTAGGGCGATTGAATAACGACATTATCTTTTGCTGAGTTCAACAACTTTGCCAACGCAGCCGTAGAATCGCCACCACCACCCATACTATAATTAAACCAGGTATTATTCTTTCCTGGCCGGTCACTAATGAAGGTAGCATCTAACCAGTATATGGATCGTATAATGTTTACAACTTCATGAGTAATGTCATCCATTGACCTGCGGACACCTGGCAGGTAATTCGATTCATCCTTTGCATACAAGTGTAAATTCTCATATATAGAATCAACCTGTTTACGTGTCACCTCATCTAGCGCCACTTTGTAATCAACTTCGGGCTTAACCCCCAACTCATCTTTCCATTCACCGCCAGCGGGCCGATCCATATCAAACTGGAAGGGATTTCTTATAAGTTCCTCAACTGGCTTAGCAAGCTCATCATGCCAGAACTCCTCGAAGGTATCTGACAATTCACCTATAACATCACCAATGAGTAAAACGTCTCTATCACGGTAATTATATTCATGACCAAAATCAAAGTATTGGTCCTCCATATTCCGTCCACCGGTAATTGCAATTACACCATCAACTACGAACATTTTATTATGCATACGCTGGTTGCTTCCACGAAAATCAACAACCATATTAGTCAGTCTTTCAAAGAAATTAACACCCACCGAATGCACAGGATTATAGAGACGTATTTCAATATTTGGATGATATGCCATAGCGAATAACTCATCTGATTCCGCAGTCATCAGCAGGTCATCAACAAGGACACGCACATGCACACCACGATCAGCTGCTCTCAGCCATGTCTCAGCTGAT
>JAOUMO010000216.1 GCA_029881425.1 Gammaproteobacteria bacterium | reverse complement strand
CGTTCAGTGCCATCTTCTGCGCCATTGTAGTTGTACTGGGCAATATGGAACTCGGTTTTGGGTTTTAACGAGATTAATGCGCCATCCTTGAAGCGAATCTGGGTATGGGTGTTGGCAGCTGTTTTAAGGGTATCGCCCTGGCGTATTTCAGAGTGTCGTTTTAATAAACGGGTTTTGCCATTATTTACAGCTTCCAGTTTGCCAATATTAATCACGATTTTACCGATGCTATCATCAGTCGGTTTGGTGTCGGCTATAACGGCCGCAGGTTTTGCGGGTGTTGTTTTGGCAATCGCAACAGGTGCCTTGTGGACAGGCTTCTTAGCCGGTTTTACCAGTGGTTTTTTTTCTGCAACCTGTGCCGGGCTGGATGGGGGCAGGGCGAGTGTAGCACCAGCACTGAGGAAATCGGCTCCCTGTGCAAACTGCTGCGGATTGAGTTTAAGCAGCTGTTGTCGGAATCGCTTCTGCTGCGCCTTATCACCGGGGTGTACCTGCCGGGCAATACTGTAAAGGGAGTCACCGGGCTGGACCTGCCAGGCCCCGTTTTCGAGGATGCCCGAGTAGCTGGTCTGGCTGATGCTCAACAGGCACAGGACACTCAGGCTTAGTCGTGTTTTGTTAGGGAGTAAAATAGTCATAATCTTAACCTCATCCGGCGGGGTTTACAGCTCCGTATTAGAAGGCGTACTGGAAGTTAGCGCTGATCTGGGTACGGTTGTAGTTGTACAGGTCGATATTTGAGCGGTTTTCCAGATAGCTGGTCTTCAGGTCCATACGCCATGTCCTATTGATTAACCATAGTAAATTGAAACTGGCCGAGATGAGATCTTCATCACGAATAGAGCTTGTAAAGCCGCTCTGGTCATCGTTAACGACACCACCGTATTGACTGTTCTGAATGCTGGCAGTGGTTTGAAGGGCCAGTTTCTGGCTCAGGTTCATTAGCAGGCCAATTTGGGCTCCTTTAAAGTCGCGTTCGGTATTTCCCAGGGCGCCATCTGATAGTAGGGGGTCGTCGGCAAATTCAGCCTTGTCCTGGCCGTAATTAAGATTGAGCAGCAACATGGGCATCATTTGGGTGGCAAAGGTATAGGTGTAGCCCAGGCTTAAATTAGTCGAGTCAGCATTACGTACTTCATTTTCCGGGTCAGGGTAATCCAGTACGGAGTATTGCAGGCCGGTACTTAAACGGGCCTTCTGTGAAATTGAAAAATCCCAGTCCAGGTTAATGCCGGTGAGTGTCCGGTATTTTTCACTATCAAGATTAAATTGTTGAAGTACCAGCTCTGCCGAGTATTTGCTCTCCTTATAGATTCGGCGCACGCCGGTTTGCAGGGTGGCTGTGAGGGTGTTGAATTCTTTAAATTCCTTATTGATTTGAGCAGAGCCGGTAATGGCCGTATTGAATAACCAGCCAGGCGCAAAGGGGTGGGTAATCTGCCAGGAGGCCACTACACCCGTGTAGGTATCTTCCTGCGCGGTACTGGTATCAATGAGCTGGATATCAGCCTGTGGGTCCGGTTCAGAACCGCTGTTTACATTGGTATCATTACCAATTGCGATTTCCACATAACCATTCGATGTCGTCCTGTAGCGTGCCTCACGCAGGCGGATCATATCCAGGTAGCGTAAAGCTGTTTCCTGTACGGCCCTGGGTGGTTCTATGGCCATTACGCTTTCGAATTCGACGCGAGAACGCGCGTATTCCTCGAGGATGAAATAGCCCCTGGCCAGTTCCAGTCGTGCCACGTGATCATTGGGGAAGGTGAGTAGTACACGCTCTAGTGCAAATACGCCCTGGCTGGCATGGCCGGTATCGATGGCGGAGACACCATAGATATAATCGAAATAGGGCTCGCCTTCCATCGCCTGGAGGTGTTGTTTGGCGTAGTCGTAGGCCTGTTGTCTCTTGTAGGCCTTGAATAGGGATTGCAGTTGTTCGAGGTCGTAAGCCGCTTCAGTTGCATGGAGTGGTGTAATAAAGAAGAGCGCTACAAATAGAATCAGGTATTTTTTTATTGTTGTCATATCCAGCCCTGTAGATCGGTACCCATTTGATTTTCAAGTATAGAACAGCATTTTTAATATGCGTGAAAAAAGGGGAAAAGATCAAAAATCAGGCTGTATTTAAGTGTATTGCATAAAAAAGGGCGAATTTTCGCCCTTTTTAAATACGCGAGAAGGTAGGTTTATTCGTTAATCAGGTTTTCCTGGAAAATGGCCTTGTGTACATCACCAATACTAATAATCCCGATCAGGGCATCATTCTCGTCAGTAACGGGTATACGGCGGATCTGTTTCACACACATCAGTGAGGCGGCCTTGAGCAGGGGCATGTCGGGAGTTACCGAGGCCACCGCCTGGGTCATGAAGTCACCCACCTTTTTATCCATGATGTGTTTGTAATCGGTTTCCATGCTTTCAAAGTCAGGGTTACCGCCTTCCAGCATAATCTGGTTTACGTCAGGGAACATGTTACGCAGGATATCTTTCTCGGACAGGATGCCAATGAGCTTATTGTTGTCATCCACGACAGGTACGCCGGATATCTTGTTAAAACACATGATGGATGCAATATCTTTAATGCTGGTATCGGTTTTGGCGAATTTAACCGATGTATTCATGATATCTTTTACGATCATAATCGTTCTTCCTCGGGATCTATACGATTAAAGTGCTTGATGTCTCGTTTCGGAGCCTGGGTCATGGCAGACAAAATCTGATATCTATCAAGTATCTGCTATTACTTATATCCAAGATGACCTGATAGAGTCCAGTAAAGAAATTTGATGCTTAAGTGGATTTTATTTATAAGCCTGGCCAGGATATGGTCATCGATGATCTGCTGTGAAACAGGTCATGTCCTATATAAATTAGGGTTTTTGTCAGTTTTTCAATCACTTGTGCCTCGTCATTTTGTTGCTGGCCAAAAATCTTTATCGGCTTAATTGATCTCTGTTTGTTTATAAAAATATAAATATCGGTAGAATCACCCTGCAAACAGGTATGGGTGATTAATTAATGGCTGATTCATCGACGGGCCTGACAGTCCGGGATCTAGCATGTACACGGGGTTATAGAGAGCTGTTCACCGGGCTTGGCTTTCAGCTTGAGCCGGGACAGGTGTTGCGTGTGGAAGGTGAAAATGGCAGTGGCAAGACCAGCCTGTTGCGCATTCTTGCCGG
>JAOUMO010000059.1 GCA_029881425.1 Gammaproteobacteria bacterium | reverse complement strand
GACGACAGCCGCCCGGTCGCGGTTACGGCCTGGTGGTAGGAGGTATGTACGCGGCCGGTTGTGGCATCCACCTGCTGCGGCAACTTGTCGGTGTAGGTGGACTTGAGCTTGCTCATCCCCCGGTGTTCCAGGATCAGCCGTGGCAGCTCATAGTCATCGGCCAGTTCCTGCAGGACATCTTCTGCGGTAGAGGGCTGTCCCTTCGGGGTTTTGCGCAACACCGGCAGCCCCAGTTTTTCAAAAAAGATGGTCTGGATCTGCTTCGGTGAGGCGAGGTTAAAGCTCTCGCCAGCGACTTCGAAGGCCTGTTTTTCCAGTTCCAGCATGCGCTCGGCCAGCTCGCGGCTCTGTATACCCAGCATATCGATATCGACCTTAACCCCGTTACGCTCGATACGCTGGATGACCGGCATCAGTGGCAACTCGATCGCCTCATAGACCTGCTGCAGGGGCTTATCCTCTGACAGGCGCCGGGAAATGCATTGATGCAGTTGCAGGGTGATATCGGCATCCTCTGCTGCATAGGGGCCGGCCTGCTCTAGATCGATCTGGTTAAAGGTCAGCTGTTTTGCACCCTTGCCGGCGATATCTTCAAAATGGATCGTATTGACTCCCAGGAAGCGGGTCGCCAGGCTGTCCATATCGTGGCGCCCGGTCGAGTCTAGCGCATAGGATTCGAGCAGGGTGTCCTGCGCTATGCCCTGCAGCTTAATACCGTGATTGGCCAGCACATGGCTATCATATTTCAGGTTCTGGCCAATCTTGCCCAGCGACTCACTTTCCAGCAGTGGCTGCAGGGCACCCAGCACCTGTTGCTCGCTCAATTGCACCGGCGCACCGGGATAGTCATGGCCGAAGGGCACATAGGCCGCCTTGCCCGGCTCGACACAGAAGGAGACACCGACTATTCGTGCCTGCATGTAATCCAGGCCGGTGGTCTCGGTATCAAAGGCAAACTGGCTGGATTGTTTCAATATCGCCAGCCATTCGTTGAAGCGGGTTTCATCCAGTACGGTTTCATAGTGGGTATCAACCACCACCGGCTTTTCCTCGACGGGAGCGGGTTCATCACCCTCCAGCTCCTTCAGCCAGCTCCTTAGTTCCAGGGTCTCGAATATGGATTTGAGCTGCGCCCGGTCCGGCTCGCGGCGCTTGAGCTGGTCTTCATCAAGCCCGAGGTCGAGATCACAGACGATGGTTGCCAGCTGGTAGGAGAGGGGCAGTTGCGCCAGGCTGTCACGCAGGGACTCACCCACCTTACCCTTGATCTCCTCCGCATGGGCTATAACCCCGTCCAGTGAGCCGTACTGGCCGAGCCATTTGGCTGCGGTCTTGGGCCCCACCTTGGGCACACCCGGGATGTTGTCCGATGTATCGCCAATCAGTGCCAGGTAATCGATAATCTGCGCCGGGCGCACACCGAACTTCTGCTCCACGGTTTCCGGATTGAGCAGGCTGTTGTTCATGGTATTAATCAGGCTGATATGTTTGGTGACCAGCTGCGCCATGTCCTTATCACCCGTAGAGATCAGCACCTCGTGCCCCTCGGCCGCTGCCCGGGTCGCCAGGGTGCCGATCACATCGTCGGCCTCGACACCCTCGATGACCAGGCGTGGGAAACCCATCGCATCCACCAGCTCATGCAGTGGTTCGATCTGTACCCGTAAATCATCCGGCATAGGCGGGCGATGCGCCTTGTATTCCGCATAGAGGTCATTACGGAAGGTCTTGCCCTTGGCATCAAACACCACCACCATGGATTCCGGCTGGTACTCCTCTGCCAGTTTACGCAACATATTCGCCACCCCGTAAACGGCGCCGGTGGGCTGGCCATGGGAATTGGTCAGGGGCGGCAGTGCATGGAAGGCACGAAACAAATAGGAGGAACCATCAACAAGGATCAGGGGAGGCTGTTTGGATGCCATAGGTTTTAATTCTTTTTCAAGGAGACCGGGTGGCCATTATCCTTAATTCCGCAGTTGTCCGCTACCTTGTACCGCCATCATCGTCAAAGATGCAGCCGATTATGCAACTGACCCCCAATCCGCTAAAATGCCTCGCCCATGCAAAAACTTATCAACGCCATTAATCATTTCACCGACTGGACCGGACGCAGTGTCTCATGGCTGACGCTGGCCATGGTGCTGGTGACCTCCTGTGTTGTATTTTTACGTTATGCGTTCGATACCGGCTGGATTGCGCTACAGGAATCGGTAAGTTATATGCATGCACTGGTGTTTCTCATCGGTGCCGCCTACACACTCAAATACGATGAGCATGTCCGGGTGGATATTGTCTATTCCAGGCTGGGTACCCGAGGGAAGGCCTGGATTAACCTCCTCGGCAGCCTGTTTATCCTGCTGCCGGTGATGGCATTTATTATCTGGGTCAGCTGGGAATATGTGTTCGAGAGCTGGGCCGTGCTGGAGTCTTCAGGCGAAACCGGCGGCCTGCCCGGTATCTTCCTGCTGAAAAGCTGCATCCTGTTAATGAGTGCCCTGTTGATCCTGCAGGCGATTGCACAGCTACTGCAATCGCTGCTCACCATCATGGATAAAGAGAGCGCCTAATGGATTACATGTCACTCTGGCTGTTTGCCGCGGTTTTTGTCTTTTTGCTCAGCGGTTATCCCGTGGCCTTCGTGCTCTCGGGCACGGCACTGCTGTTTGCGGGCCTCGGCTATTCACTGGGTGTTTTTGACAGTGCCTTTCTCGAGGCACTGCCGAATCGCCTGTTTGGCATCATGCTAAACAAGACGCTCATCGCCGTACCGCTATTCGTCTTTATGGGCATCATGCTGGAACGCTCACGCATTGCTGAAAACCTGCTGGAAACCATGGCGCTGTTATTTGGCTCGTTGCGTGGAGGCATTGGCATTTCGGTGATGCTGGTCGGCACGTTGCTCGCCGCCAGTACCGGCATCGTCGGCGCCACCGTGGTGACCATGGGCCTGTTATCGCTGCCCACCATGCTCAAGCGCGGCTATGATCCACGTATTGCCACGGGCACCATCTGCGCATCCGGTACCCTGGGGCAAATTATCCCGCCGTCGATCATCCTGATCTTACTCGGCGATGTTTTATCCTCGGCCTATCAGCAGGCACAACTCGACATGGGCATTTTCAGCCCCGAGACCCTCTCGGTGAGTGACCTGTTTATTGGCGCCATCCTGCCGGGGCTATTACTGGTATCGCTTTATATTATTTATCTACTCGCCACAGCGGCACTAAAACCAATGGCCATGCCAGCGATTCCTGCACAGGAAAGGACACAAACCGGGCGCGAGCTCAAGCACCAGGTCATCAAACAACTGCTGCCACCGCTGGCACTTATCGTCGTTGTGCTCGGTTCAATTATTGGTGGCATCGCCACCCCCACCGAGGCCTCGGCGGTGGGTGCAATTGGCGCTATCCTGCTGGCGATGAGCCGCAAGCAACTCAACCTGCAAATCATGCGTGAGGTCATGCAGGGCACGACGCGCGTCAGCAGCATGGTGTTTATGATCCTCATCGGTGCCTCCATCTTTGCGCTGGTGTTTCGCGGTTTTGGAGGTGATGATCTCATCAGGGAGCTGCTGCATGACTTGCCGGGGGGCACATTTGGCGCACTGTTTATTGTTATGCTGGTGATGTTCCTGCTGGGATTTGTACTCGACTTTATTGAAATTACCTTCGTCGTCATACCCATTGTCGGGCCGGTATTACTGGCCATGGGCATAGACCCTGTCTGGCTGGGTATTCTCATTGCGATTAACCTGCAGACCTCGTTTCTTACCCCCCCCTTTGGCTTTGCGCTCTTTTACCTGCGTGGTGTTGCCCCCGACTATATTAAAACCAGCGACATCTACCGCGGCGTCATGCCCTTTGTGGCAATACAGATACTGGCCCTGATGATGATTGCACAATGGCCGGCGATAGCCACCTGGTTACCCCGACTCCTCGGCTAGCACGCACGAGCCTGGAACCGGGCTGTATCTAACTGGGAGAAGTTACCCGACACAATCTATTGGACTTTATATCCACATTATTGCGAGGGAGCAGATTTCACACTGGAACGGACCGCCACAGTCAAAAGAATTAGTCCGCAAATGAACGCAAGTAAACGCGAATAGTTTGTTTGTGCACCGCAGGCGCACAGTACCCTATAATGCATATGATCATATTTGCGTTAATTCGCGTTCATTTGCGGACTAATCTTTTAAATTTTTTTATCCAATCATTTTGGGACCAAAACGATCAGGCTATGCTTTCCTGCCACTAGCGTATCGTCAGATACGCCAGTTCGGCAATCGCAGACCAGTCCTTGACGTCCTTCGAAAACTGGCTGAACGACTCATACACTTTTTTACTTTGCGGGTCTTTTTCTGCCAGCTCCAGCACCACCTCACGGGATAAATCGCGCAGCTTTGTTAACACCTCATCGGGCAACTTGCGTAAGCTAACCTTGTGTTTATTCACCAGTGTTTTCAGCGCCGTATTATTCCGTGCGGTATATTCCGACAGCATATTCTGGTTGGCGATTTTACAGGCGTTCATAACGATACTCTGCAAATCCTTTGGCAGGGCGGCAAATGCCTTTTCATTGATCAGCGCCTCCATCGTGGTGCCTGGCTCGTGCCAGCCCGGGTAATAATAATATTTTGCCGCCTTGTGTAAGCCAAAGGCGAGATCATTGTAGGGACCTACCCATTCCGTCGCATCGATAGCACCGCTCTTTAAGGAGGTAAATATCTCACCGCCGGGCAGACTCACCGGCGTTCCGCCTGCGCGGCTCAGTACCTCACCGCCGAGGCCGGGAATGCGCATTTTCAAACCCTTGAGGTCATCCATACTATTAATTTCACGATTAAACCAGCCGGCCATCTGTACCCCGGTATTACCGGTAGCTGCAGGAATAATCCCGAAGGGCTTATAGGTTTCACGCCACAGTGCTTCACCGCCACCATGGTATAGCCAGGCATTCATCTCCTGTGCAGTCAAACCAAAGGGTACTGCTGCAAAAAACTGTGCTGCTTCTGACTTACCCTTCCAGTAATAAGATGCGCCATGCCCCATCTGCGCCGTGCCTCTGGATACTGCATCAAAGACTTCGAATGCCGGCACCAGTTCTTTGGCGCCATAGACCTTTACCTGTAAACGACCACCCGACATATCGGTAATTAACTGTGCAAGATAGTTGGCGCCCGTACCCAGTCCCGGGAAGTTCTTTGGCCAGGTTGTTACCATCTTCCATTTAATCGTCGTCTTTGCCTGGGCGGCAGGCGACATAATCGCCATACCCGTAGCCGCGCCTGTAATACCTGCCTGTTTAATAAATTCACGTCGCTTCATTTTTTCTTACCTGTTATATGAATCAATATATTCAACTGCTGCACTGGCTTCTATCGGCGCACCAAATACAAAACCCTGCATATGTTCACAACCAATGTCCTTCAAAATCTGCAACTGTGCTGCAGTCTCCACGCCCTCAGCGATCACCTGGATATCGAGATTATTACACAACAGGACCAGTCCCTTAATCAGACTGACCGCTGATTCACTGGTCTCAATTTTATCGACCAGGGATCGATCCAGCTTGATTGCATTAACCGGGTAGTGCATAAAGCTGGCCACTGACGCCATATTTTTACCAAAGTCATCAATGCACAGCTGGAAGCCTGCTTCATGTATTTTTGTCAACACAGCTACCTGTTGACTGCTACTTTCAAGCATTTTACTCTCATTAAAATCAAGTGAAATAGCTTCACAAGCTATCTTATATTGTTTGCATTTGTCCTGGAAATAACCAACAAGCTCATCGTCGAGCTGCGTTAATGAAATATTGAAGCTTAACCGGCCCACATCAAAACCGCGTTTCAACCACTTGTCATATTCATTGAAACCAACATCGATAATCTTGAAACCTATGGCACTGATAAAACCTGACTGCTCGGCATTGGGCAGAAAATTTCCAGGTAATAACAAACCCTTGCCTGGTGCATTCCAGCGTAACAGCACTTCCATAGCCTCAATACGAAGCTTGTTAGCCAGATTTATCTGTGGCAGAAAATACACTTCAAATTCATTATTTTTTAGAGCACGATGCAGGTCCCTGTCTACCTGGACCCATTTTCTTGCCATCCTGTTAAGCACGGCCGAGTTTAATTCGAAGTTATTCGGGCTTTTTTTCTGCAGGCTGGTTAGCGCCTGTTCGGCGTAATGCATAAGCCCATCAACATCACCACTATCATCAGGATATACAGCCACGCCTATATCAACATCCAGAAATATCGATTTGTCATCAATCTGGTAGCCTTCCGAAAGGGTGGTTAGTATTTTTTGTGCAACTATACCCACCTGCTGTATATCAGCAATATCTTCCAGCAGTACAGCGTAATCATCTGATGAAAAGTGGGCCACGGTATCACTTTCACGTACATTATATTTTATACGTCGCCCAATAGCCTTGAGTATCTGGTCGCCCGTATCGTAGTCATAACTTTTATTAACAGTAGAAAAGCCCCTGAAATCCAGCAACATTACAGCCAGCATTGAGTTACTACGTCGACTCCTGTCAATTGCTTTTTTAAGCCGGTCCTTAAAAAGTGCCCTGTCAGGCAAGCCAGTCAGGCCGGTATAATTAACGATTACATCGCCCTGCTCACTATTATTTTTTGCCGCAGACTTGGTCATCAAAACAACATAGTTCGCAATATTACCGTCACTATCATTTACCTGGTTAACTGTGACCTTTAGTGGATTCGCCTCACCGCCTTTTAAACGGTGCCATACCTCACCCTTCCATTCACCTGTTTCCCTAACCTGTTCAATAACATCCTTATTCAATAGCGTTTCATTCTTTCTCGCCAGAAATACCTCTGGCTTTTTACCAATTATTTCAGATTGCTGAAAACCTGTAACATCTACAAACGCCTCATTTACCGATACAACCATCTCTGAACTATCGGTTATCATCACTGCATCGTTAGAACAATCAAACATTTTAGAAGCCAGCATCAATCGTTCATTTGCATTTCTCGTTTCAGTAATGTCGTAGATAATTGAGTACAGCAGCTCCTTGCCTTCGACCTGCATTGAGCCATCACGCACCTCGACAAAACGTATTTCGCCATTAGACATTTTATGCGGACAGGTATAGTAACCCGTTTTCTGCTCTTTAGACTGCTTTGTTAACACCTCCAGCTTATCTTTAGATAATATATTAATGCGCGAAAGACTCATGCCCTTCAGTTCATCAAGCGAATAACCATAAAACTCAAGTGCCGCTGGATTGGCATCTTCTATTGTCCTTAATACGGGATTGATAACCAGCTTTATTGCCCTGTTGGTTTCAAACATCTGACGGTATCTCAACTCGCTATTTTTCAGCGCTTTTTCCGTCACCTTCCTCTTTGTTATATTGCGTAAAACATACTGATAGACTTCTTTCTCTCCATAATTTACCTTATGCGCATTGACCTCGACATCAACAATTTCACCCTTTCTATTTTTTATTTTCTGCTCATATAAGACATGATTGTATATTTCGAGATTATCTATCTGCTCCCTGCCAACCTGGCTCTCATTTGTTGCCGCAAGATCAAACAGGCTCATATATGTCAGCTCATCCCTGCTGTAGCCCAAAAAGCTTATTGCAATCTCATTAACATCAATAATCTGGATAGTTTCACAACTGACAATCAATATTGCATCATTGGCATACTCAAATAATGACCTGTATTTCAATTCGGAACTTATCAGGCTCCTGGTTGATCTCTTTATCTCTGTGACATCATGCATAAGCATGTGCAGGCACTGCTTTTCATTTATGATGATCTCTTGCGAGAAGCCAGCCACATCCACATAATTCTTGTCCTTACACTTTAGTTTAAACTCAAACTCGCCTGAACCCGCTTTGATCAAACCCGCAATCAAATCGTGCAGGACCGCCAGATCGATCTCATCGATATGGCTAATTAATCTTATTTTAGAAAACTCTTCCCTGGTATAACCGAGTAAATCCAGTAGCTTATTGTTATAGGTAAATGGTAGCAGGGTAGTTGTATCTAGAACCAGTACCGGATACGGTAAGCGGTCAAAAAACTGCCTGTACCTTTCTTCCAGCTCCAGGTTGAGATTCTGGAATGTTTTTACGACAGTTATGTTTTTACATATCCCAGAGATACCGACAATATTTCCATTCTTATCTCTGCAAGGTATTTTTTTACATATATACGTTTCTCTTCCCGATCCTGTTAGCACCTCAGTTTGCCACATAACCGTTTCTTTATTATTTAAAACTCTTTCATCCTCAAGTCTTATTTTTTCTACTTTCTCAATACCATAAAAACAACTATCACTACTACCAATAACCTCGCGCGCGCTCAGTCCAAGCACCTTCCTGGCCGCATCATTTATCAGTCGATAACGTCCTTTCTTATCCTTAAAAAATACGCCTTCTAATTCATCATCAAAAACACTTCGATACATTAAAATGGGAAGGGACTCACTGCCAACTAATATCTCACTTATATTCAGCAGTGTTTTTACAAACACAATTATCCCCAGGCAGCCAATAACAAAGACGCCGCCATCTATGAAGGCAATTACAGATAATGTCTTTTCGGTCAGATCACCTGCATTTATAAAGGCATCTCCCTGAAACAACCAGATTATGGCCACAAACATGCATGTGACCGCGAAAACCAAATCTCTAGTGTTTTTGTCCCTAAACATAAATATCCGTTATATTAATTGTAAATTGGCATATGAGAGCACTAACCATTTACTGCCTTCATACTCGAAATTAACCTCGACCCTTGCATGGGCCCCCTGCCCCTCATAACTGGTGACCACACCCTCGCCAAATTTTTGATGCATGACTCGCTGCCCTGGCTGTATACCGCCTGGCTCCTGACGCTCACCTGTAAAATAATCCTGTTTAATAGCAACGGTCTCCTGCCTTACATTCGCCAGGTGCTTTTCAGGTATCTCACCAATAAAAAGTGATGGTAGCGGATAGAAATCTTTGCCATACATCCGCCTTTTCTCTGCGTAGGTCAGGACCAGTTTTTCCCTGGCCCGGGTCATCCCCACATAACAGAGACGTCGCTCTTCCTGCAAACTATTTCGCTCCTCCAGTGAGCGCTGGTGGGGAAATAGTCCATCTTCCATGCCGCACATAAAGACCATCGGAAACTCCAGGCCTTTTGCCGAATGCAGTGTCATTAGTTGCACGCAATCTTCCCACGCATCCGCCTGGCCCTCGCCTGCCTCGAGTGCAGCATGGGTTAGGAAGGCCGTCAGGCTATCCATCTCTATATCATCATCATTATGATAATCAAAGCCTTTTGCTGCACTCACCAGTTCTTCAATATTCTCTACGCGAGCCTCTGCCTTCTCGCTCTTCTCTTTACCATAATGATCAATCAATCCACTGTGGTGAATCACATGCTCAACCTGCTCGTGCAATGGTAAATTTTCCACCGCCGTTGCCAGGCCATCAATTAGATTAAGAAAACCCATCAATGCGTTTTTTGCCCGTGCAGTTAAATCCGTGGAGCCTAATATGGCTTTTGACGCCTGCGCTAATGACACATCCAGTGTCTTGGCCAGCGCCCTGAGCTGCTCAACGGTTTTGCCGCCAATGCCCCGTGTTGGCTGATTAACCACTCGCTCAAACGATGCGTCATCATGGCGATTGTTAATCAGGCGCAAGTAGGCCAGGGTGTCTTTAATTTCTGCACGCTCGAAGAAACGCAGGCCGCCATAGACCCGATAGGGTATAGCCTGTGCTATCAGGTGCTCTTCAAATACGCGCGACTGTGCATTTGATCGGTAGAGAATGGCACAATCTGCCCGTGCATTTCCATAATCAACCCAGTCTTTAATGCGGTCCATTACATAGCGGGCTTCATCCTGCTCATTGAAAGCATTATAAAGCTGTATCGGGTCACCTTCATCACCATCTGTCCACAGGTTTTTGCCCATACGGTCATCATTGTTTGCTATCAATGCATTTGCCGCGTTCAAAATACTCGCCGTGGATCGGTAATTCTGCTCCAGCCTTACCAGCTGTGTTCCGGGAAAATCTTTATGAAACGCCTGTAAATTTTCTACCCGTGCACCACGCCAGCCATAGATTGCCTGATCATCATCACCGACCACAAATATCCGTGTCTGCTGCTGTTTCTCGTCTGTTGCAATCAGGCGAATCCACGCATACTGGATCGTATTGGTATCCTGGAACTCATCCACGAGGACATATTTAAAACGCTGGCGATAATGTTTGCGTAATTCTTCGTTATCTCTGAGCAGCTCCAGCGATCGCAATAACAGCTCGGCAAAATCAACAACACCCGCACGTTTGCAGGCCGCCTCATAGGCACTATAAACCCGCACCAGCTGCTGCTGGATGTGATCTCCGCCCGTATCAATATGTGCAGGTCGCAGGCCTTCGTCCTTCCTCGCATTAATAAAACCCTGCATCTGCCTGGGTGGCCAGCACGCCTCATCCATCTCCAGCGAACGTAATACTCGCTTTATCATCCTGTGCTGGTCATCGGAATCCAGTATCTGGAAGGTCTGGGGTAATTCGGCCTCTTTCCAGTGACTGCGTAATAGACGATGCGCCAGCCCATGGAAGGTACCCACCCACATGCCATTCACCGAGACATCCTGTAACTGCTCTACCCGTGAACGCATTTCACTGGCGGCCTTGTTGGTAAAAGTCACTGCCAGTAGACTATAGGGTGACAGGCCCTCTACCTGTATCAGCCATGCCATACGATGTACCAGCACGCGTGTCTTGCCACTGCCCGCGCCTGCCAGTACCAGCATCGGGCCGGGTGGCGCCGTCACCGCCTCCCTTTGCGCATCGTTCAGGCCATCTAATATGTGTGATACATCCATAAGCTAATCAAATAGTGTTGTTAATTCAAAACAGGCATCATCGCCATAATGTAAATAACGAGCCAGGGCTCATGATCGCCGATATAGAATATAAATGGCGTTAAAAATTGTGCAACTGTAAATAATGGACAGGCTCTAACCTGTCTTCTAATTAATATTGCGCCTGAAGCCCAGCCACACAAAAAAGCCGCCGGTGAGGAGTAATATCCAGCTCATTATGGGCAGGCTTAATAATCTTTCATCGAATATATTAAATTTGTCCATGCCCAGCACGGCACATATTAGCATCGCTGAACCGAGTATATTGTATCGGCTTGAGCTATTATTTTGTGCCATCTCTTCACGTAACTGCCGCAGTTCTTTAACCTGTATTTGCCGTTTATCACCTTCTGCCACTTTTTTAATTGCATCGAAAATCAGTTCGGGCATCTCCGGCATTTTCTCTGCGATATAGGGCAGGTTCTTTTTGAAGCCCTGAATCAGTGCCTTTGTACCCACCTGGTTATCCATCCAGTTTTGCAGGAAGGGCTTTGCAGTTTTCCATAAATCAAGATCAGGATAAATCTGTCGGCCGAGGCCTTCTATATTGAGCAGGGTCTTTTGTAACAGCACCAGCTGCGGCTGCACCTCCATATTAAAACGGCGTGCCGTCTGGAATAAGCGCAACAATAAATGACCAAACGAAATATCTTTCAGTGGGCGCTCAAATATAGGCTCACAGACACTGCGGATGGCTGACTCGAATTCATCGACGCGCGTACCTGCGGGTATCCAGCCTGAGTCCACATGCAACTGTGCCACTCGATGGTAATCACGTTTGAAGAACGCCAGCAGGTTTTCTGCAAGATAGCGCTGATCCTCGGGACTCAGGCTGCCGACGATACCAAAATCCACGGCTATGTAGCGCGGGTCATTCAGGTCATCCGCATTAATAAAAATATTCCCCGGGTGCATATCGGCATGGAAAAAATTATGTTTGAACACCTGGGTAAAAAATATTTCAACACCGCGTTCCGAGAGGCACTTCATATCGACGCCCATCCGCTTGAGCCGCTCGATTTCGCCCATGGGCACACCATGGATACGCTCCATCACCATCACGTTACGCCGCGTATAATCCCAGTGTATTTCGGGCACATAGAGGATGTCTATATTCTCAAAATTCCTGCGCAACTGGCTGGCATTGGCCGATTCGCGCATCAAGTCCAGCTCATCGACAATGGTTTTTTCATACTCCGTGACGATTTCTATCGCCCTT
>JAOUMO010000058.1 GCA_029881425.1 Gammaproteobacteria bacterium | reverse complement strand
TTGGTAATATCCGTCACCAGTACATCGCCAGGCTGGAGTCGAGACATATCGGATACATCCAGGATCACGCAACTGCGCCCACTGGCAATGCGCTTGCCGACACTCTTCCCTGTAATCAACACCTCACCCTGCTGTTCCATTTTATACTGCAACTGCAATGGACCATCATCCAGCGCCTCTACGGTTTCTGGTCGTGCCTGTAAAATAAATAGCTCACCGGTTTCACCATCTTTCGCCCATTCTATATCCATGGGTCGACCGTAGTGCTGCTCGATAATGACCGCAAGTTTTGCCAGTTGTAGAATGTCGTCATCATCGATGCAGAAGGTCGCCCTGTCCTCGGACAATACCTTTACGGTGCGTGTAGACAGACCTGCCGTGGTATCCGTTGAATAGACCATCTTAATCGCCTTATCACCCAGCTGCCTGCGAATAATAGGTTTATGGCCGGTGGCCAGTGTCGGTTTGAAGACATAAAACTCATCGGGATTGACCGCACCCTGGACAATGGTTTCTCCCAGTCCATAGGAGGCGGTGATAAAGACCACGTCACGAAAACCGGTTTCTGTATCGAGCGTAAACATGACGCCCGAGGAACCCATATCGGCACGCACCATTTTCTGCACGCCAATCGACAGCGCCACATCCATATGACTAAAGCCCCTGTGCGCCCTGTAGGAGATGGCACGATCGGTAAACAATGAGGCAAATACACGCTTACAGGTGAGCAATAAATTACGCCGTCCTGAAATATTTAAATAGGTTTCCTGCTGGCCGGCAAAAGAGGCATCGGGCAGGTCTTCTGCCGTTGCCGAGCTGCGCACGGCAACATCCGGGTATTCACCATATTCCTCACCCAGTATTTCATAGGCAGAGGTAATTTCATCGGCCAGGTCATCGGGTATCTCACTGTGCAATATCCAGCTACGAATCTGCAGGCCCGCACGTGCAAGGTCCTTAACATCATCGATATTGAGTTGGTCGAGTAGCCGGCTAATTTTTTCGACCAGGTGATTTTGTGCCAGAAAATAATGGTAGGCCTCTGAGGTGGTAGCGAAACCATTCGGGACACGTATGCCTGCTGATGACAAATGCTGATACATTTCACCGAGTGAGGCATTCTTTCCACCCACCAGTTCTATCTGATCTATACCGAGCTGCTTAAAGAAATGCACAAAACGCATAACCACTTCTCCCGTTGACGGTAGAAAACCTGCTTAGTGGTATAAGTCTAGTACAAACAGCGAGCTAAAGACCTTGATTTGTAACAGGAAAAACAGGCATTAAAGGTGGCACGGTTGATGCTAATGAACCATCAGAAACGGCCGTGTTCCAGCATTAACAGGGTGCAATCCTTGACGAAACTAATGCCATTATGTAGCAGCGCTAGCTCCAGGGCATCTGACTCGGTACCTGGGTTGAGAATAACCCGGGAGGGCTTAAGCTGGACGATACTATCGATCAAGGCCACACTACGCTCGGGACCGATATAGAGGGCAAGGGTATCAACCGGCTGCTTAATCTGCTCTAGCGCATGTTTAACCACGAGACCCTCAATATTCTCCAGCCGGGGATGTACGGGTATCACGTGGTAACCATACTCCTGCAGCATACGTATCGCCTTATTTGCATAACGATGGGGTTTATTACTGGCACCGAGAACGACGATATTCTGATTTTGCATGCCCGCTAATCCTTAATAGATCGATTCAATAAAATGATAACCTAAAGGTACAAACCAATAAAATAAGTCATCATAAATCCACCCATAAAATAACGCCTATTTTACAGGACAAGTTGACCCACATGGTTTAATCCAAGCGCCCTAACTATCGAGTTGATCGGGCTTTACAAAATTAATCGTTTCAGGCTTGCTATAGGGCATATCATAAATCAACTTGATCGTCATACTACCGTCTTTATCCACCGCAGATACCTGCAATAAATCAGGTAAACGACTGGCCAGGTAGGCCATGGTTGCTGCTGCCAGTTGCTCATTATCAGAACCTATGGCATAAATCAGCTGGTTGGCGACAAATTGTGCCTTTTGCTGCTGATCGGGTGCAAAAATATGCCCCGGCCCATCGGGTATACCCTGGTCCATCTGCTGATCCATCTTATCCAGATAAACAAGCTGCTGATCGGGCAATGACTTGCTACGATCATATTCCAGTTTTGATTCATCGTTAATTACTGCAACCAGATTTTTCATAGCTTGTCCGAACTTAATACAGGGGGAGGAATTTTAACATTATTCAGCTGTAGAATTAAGGGAATCTCCGGGTTCAGGTCGATTTTTGCACCACAGCCAGTGTCAATCGTGAGACACATACCAGGTGTCCTGCCTGGTCAGTGATTTTTATCTCCCAGACCTGGGTTGAGCGACCAATATGCAGGGGTTTGGCGATACCGGCAACCATGCCTTCACGAACACCACGTATATGATTCGCATTAATATCAAGTCCCACACAATAAACACGGTCAGGATCCACACAATAATTTGCCGCAATACTGGCCAGTGATTCTGCAAACAGCACGGATGCACCGCCATGCAGCAGGCCCATCGGCTGGCGTGTCCTGTCATCAACCGGCATACAGCCCTTGATATAGTCATCACCAACATCGGTGATTTCTATTCCCAACAGAGCCACTGCCGTCTTTTTACCCCACCGATTAAGTTCATCAATAGTGGGTTTTCTAAACCAGATTGCCATATATGAAAACATCCTAATATTAAGTACAGGGGCCGTTTGGCATTGCTTGTTCTATTTTAAATAACTATATAACATGTAGCCAATCATGTAGATAATATGCCAGCTATCAATAATGTGCTAAAGGATTATAAGCATAGTGAGCAGTTGTTGAATAAAGACCACTATAAACTTACAAAATGACATGACTAATATACAAAAACACAATCACACCCAAACCAGAAAAATCAACCCGAAAGTATTTACAGATCTTAAAAGCTGGTTTGTGCCTTTCAGCATGTTAGCTGTGCTGCTCCTTGCCAATTATTTCAATTTCCTCCTGTTTCACAGCCTGGCAGAAATTTTTGCCATCATTGTTGCTATTTTACTCGCCGTCGTCGCCTGGCAAATGTACCCCTTTACCCGTAACGCCTTTCTTATGTATCTCGGCTGCGGCTACTTCTGGATTGGTGGGCTTGATCTTGTACATATGATGACCTACCCCGGCATCAATATATATGATGTCGACACACCCAACACCAGTTCGCAATTCTGGATTAACACGCGTTATATCGAAGCAATATTACTACTCACTGCACCCTGGTTCCTTAACCACAATATCAATCGGGGCCTGGTCATGGCCGGTTTTGGACTCATTTCCACATTGTTTTACACGCTGGTCATAATGGATATATATCCAGATACCTATATTCAGAACCAGGGACTAACACCCTTCAAGATAATCAGTGAGTATATTATTATTGGCCTCCTGGTGATCGCTATGCTGTACCTGTGGCATAAACGCCGCTTACTTGATCACCGTATTTTAACAATAATGATTGCCTCTATTAGCCTGACCATCTGCGCAGAACTTTCATTTACGTTTTATTTTAAAATCCATGATCTACCCAATATACTCGGCCATGTATTTAAACTATTCTCCTTCTGGTTAATATTCATGGGCATGATCAAGACCAGTTTACAGGAGCCCTTCCTGGCCATGTCCCGTGGTGCCAGCACATACGACGCCATTCCCGACGCCACCATTGTTACCGACCAGAAAGGCTTTATACGGCAGGTAAACCAGGCCGCATGCACACTTGCAGGATTAAGTGCTGATAAATTAATTAATACAGATTCACATGAGATTTTTCATATTAGATCAATAGACAAAGAAGTTTGTCCCGTATGCATGCAATTAAAAACTGAATCAACTATCCCCCATATTGAGTTAAACAACCAGGACACCCACCGTTTTTATCACTGCAGCCTGTCACCGGTCACACGCTTTGCCGAATCACAGGGCATAGTACAGATGATTCGTGATGTCACCGAAAAAAGATTGACTGAAAATGCGCTGCAGCACGCTCAGAAGATGGATGTCCTTGGAAAAATCTCAGGTGGACTGGCACATGACTTTAACAACCAGCTAGGGATTATCAGGGGCTATCTGGAACTGGCAAGTGATTCGATCAATCATGATAGTGAATTAAAAAAATGGCTGGAGACATCACTGAAATCGACCCAGCGCTGTGTTGACCTGACACGCCAGCTACTCACCTTCTCCCGTAAGAGCCTGACCCAGAGATCGATAGCGGACATTAATAGTAAAATTCGTGAAATGGAGGGCATGATTTCACGGACAGTAACCCCGGCCATAAATGTCACCTATAAACTTGCACCCGATCTCTGGTATGCGGACATTGATTCAGGCGAATTTATTGATGCCATTTTAAACCTTGTTATTAATGCCCGTGATGCTATGCCCAATGGCGGTGAATTATTAATAGAAACCAATAATAAATACCTGTCCGATGACTATACACCCGCCTTCCCGGTAAAAATTTCCGGTGAATACGTACAAATACTCATCAGTGACACAGGTATAGGCATGGACAAACAAACTATGGATTCTATTTTTGAACCCTTTTTTACAACCAAAGCCGAAGGTGAAGGCACTGGACTCGGGCTGGCTATGGTCTATGGCTTTGCACGACATAACAATGGCAATATCCATATCTATTCTGAACCCGGCGAGGGCTCCACATTTCAAATTTACTTGCCTCGCGCAAAGATATCAGATGAGCAAGACATTCAAACAGAAACTAAAACCACTACCCTTTATCACAGCAATGCATCGATTTTAATTGTAGATGATGAAGAGGCCCTGCTTGAACTTGCAGAAATTTTTCTAAATGAGCTAGGCTATAACACATACACCGCAGAAGATGCAGAACAGGCACTGGACGTATTACGACAAAACCCGGAAATTGAGCTATTGTTCTCTGATGTTGTTATGCCCGGTGGAATGAGTGGTTATGATCTTGCTAATAAGGCAAAAGAATTAAGACCAAATCTTAGAATATTACTCACATCGGGTTTTACCAAAAAAAATATTGACACCAGTGGCATCCGCCTGCAGCTGCTTGGAAAGCCCTATACAAAGCAGGAGCTCTCAGATGCCTTACAGTTACTCATTAAAAACTAGGCCGTTATTCATTGTATTCAATGGAATAAACTAATATATTAGTTTCAAACTCGAGCCTAGACACCAAGTTATGCCTGCTATACCACAAGCACAATTATTCATTGCCCCTGGCTGCCCACATTGCCCTGCTGTATTACAGGCCTTAACTGAATTACTTAAAGAGGGTGACATCAGTTCACTACAGGCCATCAACATACAGCTGCTACCGGAAAAGGCCGAACAGTTAAACATTCGCTCTGTACCCTGGCTTAAACTCGGGCCTTTTGAACTGTCTGGATTACGTAGTAAACAGGAACTCAAGCAATGGATCACAAAACTCCATGAACCCAGCATCATGGCCGACTATTTTGCAGAACTCATCACCAACGGCGAACTGGATAAAGTGCACCAGTCCCTCGAGGATAACCCGGAATATTTCCCACAACTCCTTCACCTCATAGTCGATCAGGAGACAACACTCTCTGTACGCATTGGTGTCGGCGCAGTCATCGAGGACTTTACCGGCAGCCAACTACTCGAACAACAAATCAACCAGCTGGCCCAGTACACACTTGACGATGATGCACGCATTCGTAACGACGCCTGCTATTACCTGGGCCTTAGCCATAGCCCCCTGGCTGAACCACACATCAGACCCTTACTCGATGACGTGAACACCGATGTAATCGATACCGCCAGGGATGCCCTCGATGACATCCAGCAACAGCAGTTAAAGTAATACTATGTTTCCACTTCACGATGACAATCCGACCAAAATCATACCGTTTGTAACCTATGTACTTATTACTAGCTGCGTACTGGCTTTTGCCTGGCAATTATCCCTCGGCCAGTATGCCCAGCATGCGGTGTATAGTTTTGGCACCATCCCGGCGGTTTTATTTGAACTGCAATCACTACCCGCAGAGCTGACCACTATTCCCGCCTTCGCTACATTATTCACCTCCATGTTTCTACACGGCGGCTGGATGCACCTGCTCGGCAACATGCTGTACCTGTTCATCTTTGGTAACAATGTGGAAGATGCGATGGGACATAAACGTTTTATTGTCTTCTACCTGCTCTCTGGCATCATCGCCGTGCTGGCCCATGCCCTGTCTAACCCGACCTCCAATGTACCCATGATTGGTGCCAGTGGTGCTATATCCGGTGTACTGGGCGCCTACCTGTTGCTCTATCCCCACGCCCGCGTACTGGTTGCCATTCCCTTTGGCTTTTATATCCACACCACACGCATATCGGCGAAGTGGGTACTGGGCTTCTGGTTTGTGCTCCAGATATTCAACTCCCTGTCCAGCCCCGAGCAACAGGGGGGCGTTGCCTGGGGTGCGCATATTGGTGGTTTTGTCGGTGGCATGCTACTCATCCCCCTTTTCAAATATAAAAATACCCCGCTGTTTGCACCTGAACGCCGAAATTAGGCCGATTTGCAAACACCAATCCACTGAATTCATGTAAAATTCAGCCTGCTTAGTTTCCCAGGTTTACTATGACCCAATCAGCCCCCAAAATCGGTTTCATCAGCCTCGGCTGCCCCAAGGCACTGGTAGATTCAGAACAGATCATTACCAAACTGCGTGCAGAGGGTTATGAAATAAGCCCCACCTATGAAAATGCCGATATGGTGGTGGTTAACACCTGCGGCTTTATTGATGATGCGGTGGAAGAATCACTGGATGCAATTGGTGAGGCACTGCACGAAAATGGCAAGGTTATAGTCACCGGCTGTCTTGGTGCCAAGGGTGATATTGTGATGAACAATTACCCACAGGTACTGGCGGTGACCGGTCCCCATGCGGCACAGGAAGTACTGGAAGCGGTACACCAGCATATACCACCACAACACGACCCCTACGTTAGCCTGATCCCACCACAGGGTATCAAGCTGACCCCAAAACACTATGCCTACCTGAAAATTTCCGAGGGCTGTAACCACCGCTGCACCTTCTGCATTATCCCCTCACTGCGTGGTGACCTGGTGAGTCGGCCGATTGGTGAAGTGCTCACCGAGGCAGAGAACCTGGTCAATGCCGGCGTCAGGGAACTACTGGTCATTTCCCAGGATACGAGTGCCTACGGTGTCGATGTGAAATACCAGACCGGTTTCTGGAACGGCCGACCGGTAAAAACCCGTTTCGAAGATCTGGCGCAACAACTGGGCGAACTGGGTGCATGGGTACGCATGCATTATGTCTACCCCTATCCCCACGTGGATAAGGTAATACCGCTAATGGCCGAAGGTAAAATCCTGCCCTACCTGGATATACCCTTCCAGCATGCCAGCCCGAGCGTGCTCAGGGCAATGAAACGCCCCGCGAGCAGTGAAAATGTATTAAGCCGAATTAAGACATGGCGCGATATCTGCCCGGACATTACGCTACGCAGCACCTTCATCGTGGGTTTTCCCGGCGAGACAGAAGACGACTTTAGCCAGCTACTCGACTTTATTAATGAGGCCGAACTGGATCGTGTCGGCTGTTTCACCTATTCCGCCGTAGAAGGCGCTGTCGCCAATAGCCTGGGCACACAGATCCCTGAAGACATCAAACAGGAACGACTACAACGCTTCATGACCTTGCAGGCAGAAATAAGTGCCAACAAGCTGGCCAAAAAAGTCGGCCATGAAATACAGGTCATGGTGGATGAAATGGATGATGAAGGCATCATCGCCAGGAGCAAGGCCGATGCGCCGGAAGTCGATGGCATGGTGTTTGTCGATAGCACCAACAGTTACGAAGCCGGCACTATAATTAATGTGAAGATCACAGATTCAACAGAACATGATTTATTTGCTGAAGAGATTTAATTAAAATACTCTGCAGAAAATTAGAACTAAATTCTATAGTTACTTAACGGGAACCAGACATGATTATCAAACCTAAAACTCGTGGCTTTATCTGTACAACGACACACCCTACCGGTTGTGCCGCCAATGTTAACGAGCAGATCGAAAAAGTCAAAGCCAATGGCCCGATAGAAAATGGTCCCAAAAAAGTCCTGGTAATTGGTGCCTCCACAGGCTACGGCCTGGCATCACGTATTACCGCCGCATTTGGTTCAGGTGCTGCGACCCTGGGTGTATTCCTGGAAAAAGCAGCTACCGACAAAAAGCCGGGATCAGCAGGCTGGTATAACTCTGCTGCCTTTGAAAAGGCGGCACACGATGCCGGCCTCTATGCAAAAAGCATTAATGGCGACGCCTTCTCTGATGAGATGCGAAACAGGACAATCGATATCATCAAACAAGACCTCGGACAGGTCGACCTGGTCATTTATTCCCTGGCTTCTCCAGTACGCAAGATCCCAAAAACAGGCGAAGTCATTCGCTCAGCCTTAAAACCTATTGGCCAGGTCTATAAATCAACGGCTGTCGACACCAATAAAGATGTCATTACAGAGGCTGAAATAGAACCGGCAACAGAACAGGAAATTGCCGACACGATAACGGTTATGGGCGGCGAAGACTGGGAACTATGGATGAGCGCCCTCGGCGATGCCGGTGTACTGGCTGATGGTATAAAAACCATTTCCTACAGTTACATTGGTACAGACATTACCTGGCCGATTTACTGGCATGGCGCACTGGGTAAGGCCAAGGAAGACATGGATCGTGCTGGCAGTGAATTACGTGAGGTACTCGGCCATATTAATGGTACAGCCAATGTTGCCGTTTTAAAAAGCGTAGTCACACAGGCATCTGCTGCGATACCCGTGATGCCCCTGTATATCGCCATGTGTTTCAAGATCATGAAAGAAAAAAATATCCATGAAGGCTGCCTCGAACAAATTGATCGCATGTTCCGCACCCAGTTATACAAGCAGGATGGCCCGGAGCTGGATGACAATTACCGTATCCGTATGGATGACTGGGAGCTACGTGATGAGGTCCAGCAGACCGTAAAAGAAATCTGGCCAAAAATCACAACAGAGAATTTGTTTGAGCTAACCGATTACCAGGGATACAAAGATGAATTCATGAAACTATTTGGCTTTGGTGTCGACGGCATAGATTATGATGCCGATGTTGATCCCCTGGTGGAATTTAACCCGGTTACTCTTTAAACCATAAAAAATGAGGCGTCGGCCTCATTTTTTATTTGAGTCGCTTACATTTTTTCCTGTCTGTTAAAAACACAGGCTACCACCTCTAGCCAGCGGAAATCCGGATCAAATTCAAACCAAAAAAAACCGCAGCAAGCTGCGGTTTTTTTATTAGCACTAACTAAAAAATAAGCATTAAAGCTCTTCCGGCGCCATCAGCATCGAGCCACAGGGACATTCCTCAACGCACATGCCACATCCCTTACAATAATCATACTTGATCTCGAAGCGTTTACCCGGCCCCAGTTTAGTAATCGCGTTATCAGGACACACCGTGTAACAGTTATCGCACTCGAAACAGTTACCACAGGACATGCAACGCATCGCCTCACGCTGTGCGGTTTGCTCATCCAGGTCACCCAGCACTTCGTCAAACGTGGTTTTACGTTTATCCAGATCCAGAATCGGCTGCTCACGCATCGACTCTTCTTCGTAGTACCAGGTATTTAACTTATCGAAAGATGCGGTCTCATGCTTGTCTGCCGGTGTATAGGACTCACCTTTAAGATAGGCATCAATATAACGTGCGGCCTTTTTACCATGACCTACCGCTGTAGTTACAGTACGTGCAGAAGGCACCATGTCACCGCCGGCAAAGACACCATCCATACCCGTCATCATTTGTGTATTAATTTCGATAACGTTATCGGTTTCGACTATACCCGAGCAGTTTTTCAGTAAATCGGTGTCCACCAGCTGACCCAGTGCATAGACGATAGCATCGGCCTGCAGGGTTTCTGTTTTGCCCGTGGACTTAGTACGACCATCCGCATCGGCCTCATTAATTTCGAGAACGATATTGCCGCCCTTGTATTCCTTAACGGAACGCAGGGTAGCAATCTTGATGCCTTCTTCAATTGCCTCTTCTATTTCAAAGGCATGTGCCGGCATGTTTTCGCGGACACCACGATAAATAATAGTCACGTCTTCAACACCTGAACGGCGCGCCGAACGGGCGACGTCCATTGCCGTATTACCCGCACCGTAGACGGCTACTTTTTTACCAAGTGCAGTGGCCTTGCCATTATTTTCGATATCATTCAGGTAGGTTACCGCATCGGTGATCGTAACCGAATCATCGGATGGCATATCCAGTGTACGTGCAATGTGCGCACCCACGGCAAGAAAAGCAGCATCATAGCCATCGGCTTTCATAGTGGCTGCAACATCATCGATACGCGTGTTGTACTTAAAGCTGACACCCAGATCTTCGATACGTTTTACTTCGGTATCCAGCACGTCACGTGGCAGGCGGTAAGAAGGTATACCGTAGCGCATCATACCACCGGGGGCAGACTTGCTATCCACAACCGTGACATTATGACCCATTCTACGTAAATGGTAGGCTGCAGATAATCCGCCAGGGCCGGCGCCCACAACCAGCACTTTTTTACCCGTACTGTCGGCGGCCGATACCTTCCAGTTATTTTTTACCGCCTCGTCACCGAGGAAACGCTCAACCGCGTGAATACTCACCGGTGATTCCATCTGTTTACGGTTACAGCCGTCTTCACAGGGGTGGTAACAGACACGGCCATGTACCGCAGGCAGTGGATTGTTATGTACAATTTCTTCCCAGGCTTCCCTGTACTTGCCTTCCTGGCTCAAACCTAACCAGGCCTGGATATTTTCCCCAGCGGGGCATTCGATGTTACAGGGTGGCAAACGATCCAGGTAAACGGGGCGTTCTGTTCGCCAGCTGCCGGTTTTATTTTCTAGACTGGAACCCACTTCCAGTGTAATTGCATAAGGCAGAGTAAAAGCCATTATTATTCTCCGTCCCACAGGTTGTAGTGGGCAATATGTGCATCAGCTAATGCCTGTACACCTTCCAGATCTGCTGTATCAGCACCTTTCTTGAATAAATGCGTGAAACGACGTTGTAGTTTCAGGTATTCATCAACAGGAATTTTTTTACGGATTTTGGTGACACCGGTGAGTACACCCTGCTCGGCTTCGAACAGTGGATATAAACCGGATTCAACCGCGAGGCGCGCCAGTTTAATCGTATCTTTTGGCAATGAACCCCAACCCAGTGGGCAGGGCACATGAATGTGCAGGTAACGCGCACCCTTCATCGACATTGCCTTTGCCACCTTGCGTTCAAGGTCACGTACATTGGCGATGGTTGCCGTGGCTACGTAAGGAATACCGTGTGCCATTGCAATTTTTGGTACGCTCTTACCCTGGCCAAAATTATTACCGGGATGTGGACCCGAAAGAGGTGTGGTTGCAGTACGCGCTGTGGGTGGCGTCGCACCTGAACGCTGTACACCCGTATTCATGTAGGCCTCGTTGTCGTAACAGATATAAAGTACATCATCATTACGTTCAAACATACCCGACAGGCAACCGAAACCAATATCCACGGTACTGCCATCACCACCCTGGGCAATAACGGTTACATCTTCCATACCCTTGGCTTTGAGTGCCGCCTGTACACCGGTAGCGACCGCAGGTGCATTACCAAACAGGGAATGCAACCAGGGCACGTTCCATGATGTTTCAGGGAAAGGCGTTGTAAATACTTCCAGGCAACCGGTTGCATTAACCACGTGAACTTTATTTTTGCTCAGTTCCATGACCTTATCTATGGCCATGCGCGCACCCAGTGCTTCACCACAACCCTGGCAGGCACGATGACCTGAATCCAGTGCATTGGCACGGTCCTGGGTTGCCTGTACCGAACAAACCTGGATATCCTGCAGGCGATTACCCGCCGTTAGATTACCGGTTTGAGCAAATTCAATGTTTTCTTTAACTGACATTTTACTTCCCCTTATCCGGCCTGACCGACAAACAGTTCTTCACGGGCAAATTCCTGATCGACTTTCGCCTGATCAAGATCGATGTAACTGGTATCATCCAGCTCATCTTTCATGCCACGGTCAAGGATAGCGGTG
>JAOUMO010000215.1 GCA_029881425.1 Gammaproteobacteria bacterium | reverse complement strand
CGTCTGATCGACGCCGGTCTTATCACTCAGGATGATATTAAAGTGATGGAGCAGGAAATTGATGAGAACATGGAAAATGAAATCATCAAATTTGCAGAAGAAAGTCCTGAACCGAAGGTTGAAGATTTGACTAAATACGTTCTTGACGATAATCCGGATCCACGCTGGATTGGCCCGTTACAGAATTAATTATCGAGGTTAAACAATGGCAGAGATGGCATATTGGGAAGCGATTCGTCGCGCCCATGATGAAGAAATGGCACACAATCCACTGGTAATCGCCATGGGTGAAGATATCGGTGTTGCCGGTGGTACTTATAAAGCAACCCTGGGTCTTTATGATAAATACGGTTCTGAACGTGTCATTGATACGCCCATTTCCGAAAACTCCTATACCGGTATTGGTATTGGTGCATCGATGGTTGGCATGCGGCCGATCATTGAAATCATGTCGATCAATTTTGCCTTGCTGGCACTGGATACACTGATTAATGCCGCCGCAAAGATTCGTTACATGTCGGGTGGTCGGGTGCAGTGCCCGATTGTTATGCGTACGCCCGGTGGTACCGCTCACCAGTTGGCAGCACAACATTCTGCCCGCCTGGCGCGTATGTTCATGAGCACTTCCGGTTTGCGTGTCGTTACGCCACGTGGACCGCTGGATGCGTATGGCATGTTGAAATCAGCCGTGCGTTGTAATGATCCGGTGATCATTATTGAACATGAACAAATGTATAACCTGAAAGAAGAGATCCCGGATGAAGAATTTTTCCGTCCGCTTGAAGGTGCAGAAATCGTTCGTGAAGGAACGGATATCACCTTGATTGGCTATAACTACAGCGTACATCTCTGTCTTGAAGCAGCCAAACGCCTTGAAGCCGATGGTATTAATGCTGAAGTGGTCGATCTGCGTTCATTGAAACCGCTGGATCGTGAAACTATTCGCAAGTCAGTGGAAAAAACACATCGTGTTGTGATTGCAGAAGAGGATGAAGCAGCCGTGGGTGTAGGCGCTGAAATCATGGCGGTCATTAATGAAGATTGTTTCTTTGCTCTTGATGCGCAACCTGTACGTGTTCACGCGGCTGATGTACCTGTGCCTTATAACTATAAACTGGAAAAGGCCGCTATCCCAAGTGCGGAAGATGTTTATCACGGTGCACTGCAAGTCATGGGTAAAATCTAAATATACCAGGCCCTAGAACCTAGGGCCTAGGTGCTAGGACCTGAAGAAGAATTAATATGTCTGAACCATATGTAATTAAAATGCCGCAACTGTCGGACACCATGAATGAAGGTGTACTGGTGAGTTGGGAAAAAGAAATCGGTGACAAGGTCGAACGAGGAGACATTGTTGCGTCTATTGAAACTGATAAAGCCATCATGGACGTGGAAGTGTTCCGTGAAGGTTACCTTTCCGGTCCGATAGTGGATGTGGATACGACGGTTCCGGTTGGTGATGCGATCGCCTATCTGGTTGCCAGTCCTGAAGAAGTGCAACAGGGTGGTTCAACACCGGTTGCCGCATCAACGGTCAGTGCAGAGATTGATGCCGTTGTTGAAGCACCGGCAGTGGTTGATGAAACGCCTGATAATGCTCACCCGGTCAAGATGCCGCAATTATCTGACACCATGACCGAAGGTGTACTGGTCAGTTGGGAAAAAGAAATCGGTGACAAGGTTGAGCGTGGAGACATTGTTGCGTCAATTGAAACAGACAAGGCTATCATGGATGTGGAAGTATTCCGTGCAGGCTATCTTTCTGGCCCGATTGCCGAAGTGGATGCGGTCATTCCTGTCGGTGATGCGATTGCCTATTTAGTGCCAGAGGCTTCTCAGGTACTGGATAGTAAAAAATCAGTGAGCGTGGCCTCGGCTATCAGTGATACAAAAACACCGGTTAAATCTATTCCTGCCGGTACCGCACAGAACAAGACTAAAATTCCGGCGATGCCGCATGGTGCGACACCGGCACCGCGCCCACGTAATAGCCATGCTACGCCTTATGCTCGCCAACTGGCGGGTGCTCATGGTATCGATCTGAATTCAATTACTGGTACGGGTGCGAATGGCTGCATTATTGCGGCTGACGTGCTGAACAGTAATGTCCAGAAGACGTCGACCCAGCGTATTTTCCAGGTACCGGGTGAAGGCCGTCCGATGTCGGCAATGGAAAAAGCCGTTGCTCATAACATGGAATACTCTCTGTCCATGCCTTTATTCCGGGTCACGGTCAACCTGGATCCGGCGGCCTTAAAGACGGCATCAAAAGCGAAAGGTTTTTCACTTACCGTGACGCTGGCAAAAGCCGCTGCCCTGGCGATTGAAAAGCATCCTATTATTAATGCGGTTTACCAGCATGAAGATCGGATTATTGAACGTGAACAGGTTGATGTGGGTCTGGCGGTAGAAACCGAAGGCATGGGACTGGTTGTGCCTGTCCTGCGCGATGCGGCTAATCGAGATCTGGCGGATCTGGCGGCTAACTGGAGTGATCTGGTTGATCGCGCCCGTGCCCGCCGTTTGAAACCGGAAGAGTACTCTAATCCGACCTTTACTATTTCGAATATGGGGATGATGGGCATCAGCCAATTTGATGCGATTCCCTCACCCGGTACTTCAGCTATTTTTGCTATTTCGACCCTGGGTCCTCAGGGGATGCCGGTCACGATTACGGCGGATCACCGAATCGTTAACGGGGCGGATGCTGCGAAATTCCTGAATACTTTTAAACAACTGGTGGAAAGCCCAACCTGGCTGGATGCCTCCGCACCTGCGGCAGCACCGAAAGCGGCCGGTTTTGATTTCAAACTGCCAGAAGGTAATTATGACTACGATGTTGTGGTGATTGGCGGTGGTCCCGGTGGTGAAGACTGTGCCCGCGATTTGGTCGAGCATGGCTATAAAGTGGCGATGATTAATGATGCGCCTTTCCCCGGCGGTGAATGTCTCTGGCGTGGCTGTATTCCTTCTAAAGCCTGGCGTGCAGCGGCTGATCGGATCCGTGATCGTGCTCATGATGATCATCTGGGCGTGAAGGGAACGAACAAGCCAACGCTGGACTGGGCGAAAATGGAAAAAACCCGTCGCGGGCTTTTAGAAAAACGCGGTGAGATGGCGCTGAATACCGATAAGGGCGTGAAGATCAATGTTATTCAGGGCTATGCTCGTTTTGTCGATGATCATACTGTCTCTATTGATACCGGTGGTAACCAGAAAG
>JAOUMO010000214.1 GCA_029881425.1 Gammaproteobacteria bacterium | reverse complement strand
TTCTTTTTTGTTCTTTGCGACTTTGCGCCCTTTGGGTTGAGGCTTGTGTTCTGCTCAAGGAAGGCCGTCTAGTCTTGTTCTTCGTCGCCACCAAAGTGCTTATTAAAAACTGTCCCTTTACATTTCGGGCAGGGTGGAACATGACCGGTTTTTTCAAAATGCAGTAATTCGTCGCATGCCTGACATCGTAGTATACCGATGCCGGTAATTTCGCCGGTATGCCATTCCCCTACCTGACGCGCACGTTGCGCGAGTTTTTCCAGTTCAATCCGGGTCTTGTCGGCCACACTGACAAACATCTCGGCCAGTTTTACTTCGGCATATTCCAGATCAAAGGCCAGCCAGTCTTTTAACTGGCGACCACTTTCCGTTAAAAATTCGGCACCTTCATGCAGGTCTCGGCGCAGATAGTCCCCGATTTTTTCGGCTTCTTCGCGGCTTAACTCACCGAGTTCGGAGGCGGTTTCCGCTGCTTTATCCATCGCCTGTTTGATGGTGGGCAGTGCCTTGGCCTCAGTATCTTTAAGGGCTTCTTTCACGCGCCCTAACATGGTGTTATAGGCCTGGATCAGCTTTTCCTGTTTTGAGTCTGACATGATGGCTCTCCGTGGTGATTAATATTACTCTTTTAACTATCTGTCTAAATGCGCCCATATTCAAGTTAATTCAGCAATTATCATCGAAGCACAGGTTCAGGGGCGTGCTGGCCCGTAAATAAGAACAAATGATTTATTTTCATTTGCGTCACTTAGGGTTTTTTGCGGATAATTGTGCCACCATTCAGACTTATGTAATTTCCTGATATTTATTCAAAAATACAGGTTTATTCACTATATACAGCAGCCGGAGATAAAATCTGTTGATGGACGAGAATTATAAGCCAGACACCATTGAGCAAGAAACCCAGCAGTACTGGGAAAACAGCCATGCTTTTAAGGCGGTCGAAGACAAAAGCCGGGAAAAATACTATTGCCTGTCCATGTTTCCCTACCCCAGTGGGCGTCTGCATATGGGGCATGTACGCAATTACACCATTGGCGATGTGATCAGTCGCTATCAGCGCATGCAGGGTAAAAATGTGCTTCAGCCCATGGGCTGGGATGCGTTTGGCCTGCCGGCTGAAAATGCGGCGATAAAAAATAAAACTGCACCGGGCAAATGGACCCGCGAGAACATTGATTACATGCGCGGGCAGCTTAAGCGCCTGGGGCTGGCTTATGACTGGGATCGGGAAATTGCGACCTGTGATCCGGATTATTATCGCTGGGAACAGTGGCTGTTTCTGAAATTATTTGAAAAGGGACTGGTTTATAAAAAGACTGCGGCGGTGAACTGGTGTCCGAATGATCTGACCGTATTGGCGAATGAACAGGTCATTGATGGCTGCTGCTGGCGTTGTGATACTGCGGTTGAACGCAAGGATATCCCGCAGTGGTTTATGAAAATCACCGACTATGCGGAAGAATTACTCACCGCTCTCGACAAGCTGCAGGGCTGGCCGGAACAGGTGCAAACCATGCAGCGCAACTGGATTGGCCGTTCCGAAGGAGTGGAGCTGGAGTTTGCCATTGCAGGCAGGGAATCCGGTGAACCGGGGCTGAAAGTGTTTACTACCCGTCCCGATACGCTGATGGGGGTGAGCTATGTGGCCGTGGCCGCCGAACACCCCCTGGCGCAGCAAGCCGGGCAGGCCTATAGCAATGTGGCTGCTTTTATAAAAGAATGCACCACGACCGGTACGGCCGAGGCCGTGCTGGAAACGGCTGAGAAAAAGGGAATGGACACGGGGCTTAAGGCGATCCACCCGATCACCGGGGAGCAGGTCCCGGTCTTTATTGCGAATTTTGTTCTGATGGGCTACGGTTCCGGTGCGGTGATGGCTGTGCCGGCGCATGATCAACGTGACTGGGAATTTGCGCATAAATACGGTCTGCCGGTGCGGCAGGTTATTGCGCCGGTTGATGGATTTGAGGTTGACCTGAAAAAGTGTGCGTTCACTGACAAGGGCGTGCTGATAAATTCAGGTGAGTTCAATGGCCTGAGTTCAAAACAGGCTTTTGACCGTGTTGCCCTGTGGCTGGAGCGGCGCGGCCAGGGTGGCAAACGTACGACCTGGCGATTGCGTGACTGGGGCGTGTCCCGCCAGCGTTACTGGGGCACGCCCATTCCCATTATTCATTGTTCTTCCTGTGGTGAAGTGCCTGTACCCGATGATCAGCTACCGGTGGTCCTGCCGGAAGAGGTCAAAATGGAAGGTGTTGGCTCACCGCTGAAGAAAATGCCCGAGTTCTATCAAACCCGTTGCCCGAAATGCGGCGGTAAGGCGGATCGGGAAACCGACACCTTTGACACTTTTATGGAGTCCTCCTGGTATTTTGCCCGGTATACCTGCCCGGATAATCATCAGGCCATGCTTGATGAACGCGCGCAATACTGGCTGCCGGTCGATCAATATGTGGGGGGGATTGAACACGCCATTTTGCATCTGCTTTATTCCCGTTTTTATAACAAGATCATGCGTGATGAAGGTTTGCTGGTCAATGATGAACCGTTTACCAACTTGCTGACCCAGGGCATGGTGTTAAAAGACGGCTCAAAAATGTCGAAGTCCAAGGGCAATACGGTTGACCCGCAGGCCTTGATCGAACAATACGGTGCGGACACCGCACGTCTGTTCATGATGTTCGCGGCACCGCCCACCCAGTCACTGGAATGGTCGGATGCCGGCGTGGATGGGGCCTTCCGTTTCCTGAAACGTTTATGGACACGAGTACACCAGCATCTCGATGCCTTGCAGGGACAGCCTGTTGTTGCCCTGGATGTGGCCGCGCTTAACAAGGAACAGCAGGCCTTGCGTATGCAGTTGCATACCACGATTGCCAAGATTTCTGATGACGTGGGTCGACGTTATACATTTAACACGGCTATTGCCGCGGTAATGGAACTGGTCAACGCCCTGTATAAGTTTACCGATGACAGCGATCAGGGACGCGCGGTGATGCAGGAAGCGCTGGAAGCCTGTGCTTTATTACTGTCACCGATTGTCCCGCATATCACGCATGCGATATGGAAACATCTGGGACATGACTCAGTGATCATTGATCAACCCTGGCCCAAAGCCGATCAGGCGGCCATGGTGCAGGATGAAATTCAGATCATTGTCCAGGTCAACGGCAAGTTACGCGCACGTATCGCTATTGCCGCATCTGCATCAAAGGAAGAGA
>JAOUMO010000057.1 GCA_029881425.1 Gammaproteobacteria bacterium | reverse complement strand
TTTAGTATCAATTGTCCTGTAGTTGCATCTGTATATTCTACGGTGCAAACGTGCCGCCAATCCCCTGTTCTATGTTAAGCGTGTAGCGAGCGCCATGTCGGGGTGAGTGCTGCACTCATTCTTCCAGGTCAGAGCGTAGGAAGAATATTAATTCAGAGTCATCAGTTGCAATAACATCGACTGTGCGATATTTAACGCTAATAAGCGCAACTTTACTAAAAAATAACCTTCATCGAGTTCGGCACGAAGTTTTTCAGCTGGAATATTTTATCATGGCCATGTCGGATGTGTAGTACGCCGATCTCTGTATCGCCAAGATAAAATATCTTGTTACCTTTCTTGAGCTCTCATGAGCTAGGTCCTTAACCAGCTCATGGCATTTGTTATGCGGAATATTTTCGACTAGTGGTATGACTAGTCACAGTTTGGTAATTTCGCTGATGCGATCATCGGGGTTAAGAATCAGGTGTTGCTAGAGTGGCTGCTCAGGATTGTCCATGCTGTATTTTATGCTTGTTATTTTTCCATGAGTGTAGCAGTTGAATTACTGTTTCGCAGTTGGGTATGTTTCTGAAGGGGTGCTGGAAATGATTGGAGAAGTCTAATGTTTATGTTTGCCTTTTCGCGGATGGTCGCGTGATGCAGGAAAACTCAAATAAACGCGAACAACACAAATAGAAGCGGATATTAAATGGATACATATACACTTTTGTCATTCTGAGCGAAATCGAGGGATGACAATGAAACTATCTATTTTGATTTGTGCGTATTTGCGTTTTCTTTTGAACTTTTAAATCACCCAACAAATGTTCATGGCTAGAAAGATATCTGACTGGCGCCAGGTGAATTCATGTTATAGGGGAGGCATGCCTTCCTTATTCAGCATATCAACCAGTTTAATTAAGGGCAGGCCAATCAGGGCATTGGGGTCCGTGCCTTCGAAATGATCGAACAGGGCTATGCCTAGTGCCTCGGATTTAAAACTGCCGGCACAGTTGTAGGGTTGTTCCTGTTTCAGGTAATTGTCGATTTGTTGATCAGTGAGGTTTTTGAATACCACGGTATAGGGTACGCAGGCGGTTTGTATTGAGCCACTCTGGCTATTCAGCAGGCACAGGCCCGTCTCGAATACGATGCGCTGTCCTGATGCCTGTTTGAGTTGCTGGAAGGCCCTGTCATAGCCACCGGGTTTGGTCAGCACCTCACCATTGAGAACCGCGCTTTGATCCGAGCCGATAATCAGTGCATCCGGGTGCCGTTCAGCCACGGCACGGGCCTTGCCTATGGCCAGTCGAACCACCATCTCTTCGATGCTTTCCTCATCCAGGGGGCTTTCATCGATATCCGGTGAATCGGTTTCATAGGGAAGATTGAGCCTGTCCAGCAGCTGTTTTCTGAAGGGGGAGGTGGAGGCTAGAACGAGTTTCATTGTGCTCAGGAATTCCTTACAATACCGCTAAAAATCAGTCCATATTTTAACGCCTGTGAACCGATGATCAAGGCCAATCTCCTCGCCGGGATCAAATAGGCGGAAATGGTTGAAATATAAGTATTTATTTTGACACTGTTAGACAAAGCAGATACTATTGCGCGGTTATTATGATGACGTTATTACCTGAGTATCTCGATTTCGTACAAAAAGCCCGAAATGGCTGCGAAATTCAGGGATTTTGGCCCATAAACAGGCTTAAACGCCTGCTTGAGCTTGTGCAGTCCGATGAAGGTAATATCGAGGCCGAGCTGGTTTTTGATCAGCAGGGTCGGCAGAAAGTGATTACAGGTCATGCCTCGGCAAGTCTGAAGTTAACCTGTCAGCGTTGTACCCAGGTGATGGATTACCCCCTGGATATAGAGTTTAAACTGGCGCTAATCAGTGATGAGTCCCATGCGGACCGGATCCCTGATGACTGCGAGCCTTTTTTGCTCACGGATGACAGGATGAGCCTTCCTGAGTTACTGGAAGATGAAATTTTACTCGCTATGCCACTGGTGGCTATGCACGAACACGACTGTTCCGACTATCTGCTGATGCAGAGAAAGCAGGAGCAGGAAGAAGTGGAATCTGCGGCTGAAAAGGAAAATCCCTTCGCAGCATTAAAAGATCTACTTTAAGATTATTTATATAAGTTATTGATTTACTGGAGAAGTCATGGCAGTTCAAAAAAGTCGTAAAACCCGTTCAAGACGCGGCATGCGTCGTTCACACGATGCCCTGAGCAGCGCAACCCTGTCTGTTGATTCAACGACAGGTGAAACTCATTTGCGTCATCAGGTGAGCCCCGATGGTTACTACCGTGGCCGTAAAATAGTTACGGCTAACAGCGACAGCGAATAATAGCTGGTGTTTTTGATTAACGGGCGGACCATGGTGATCCGCCCGTTTTTTATTGTCAGATACTGAATTTGTGGCGCGTCAACCTGTGGCAAATCTCAGTTAAACATTGATAGATACTTACATGTCAGATAAGCCTGTAATTGCTCTCGATGCCATGGGCGGGGACTTCGGTCCAGAAGTCGTGGTTCCTGCAGCGGCCAGAATACTTAAACAGCGTTCTGACGTCACCCTGATACTGGTTGGTCTGGAAGAGGTGCTCACCCAGCAGCTCGCGCAACATGGCCTGAGTATTTCAGATCGCCTGCAAATCCATCCTGCCTCTGAAGTCGTGGCCATGGATGAGTCCCCTGCGCAGGCCCTGCGTAAAAAGAAAGATTCCTCGATGCGTGTGGCGATAAATCTCGTACACGAAAAACGTGCCCATGCGGTGGTCAGTGCCGGTAATACAGGTGCCTTAATGGCGACCGCCAAATTTGTCCTGAAGATGCTACCCGGCATCGATCGTCCTGCGATTATGACCACGCTACCTTCACTTCATGGCCATACCCACATGCTGGACCTGGGTGCCAATGTGGACTGCAGTGCCGAACACCTGTTCCAGTTTGCGGTTATGGGATCGATTACCGCCAGTGCGGTCGATAACGTGGAAAATCCAAGAATTGGCCTGCTCAATGTGGGTTCTGAGGCGATGAAGGGTAATGCCCAGGTGAAGGAAGCTGATCGTTTATTACAGGACGTAAAAGGGCTAAACTACATTGGCTTTGTCGAGGGTGATGATATTTACCTGGGTGATGTCGATGTTATTGTCTGTGATGGTTTTGTGGGTAATATCTCGTTGAAAACATCCGAGGGTGTCGCCAAGATGATCACCCATTATATGAAGCAGGAATTTATGCGTAACGGGTTTACCAAACTGATCGGTTTGTTGGCCATGCCCGTGCTCAAGGCCTTCAAGAAACGTGTTGATCCTCGCGTTTATAATGGTGCCAGCCTGTTAGGATTACAGGATATAGTGATTAAGAGCCATGGCGGTGCTGACGCCTTCTCCTATGCCAATGCTATAAACATAGCCTTGCTCGAAGTTGAAAAGGCCGTACCACAACGCATTGATAAGCACCTTGAAACCTTACTAGAGAAGGAATCGGTTTGAAATACGCACGCATTACGGGCACGGGTAGCTACCTGCCCGAAAACATCATGACCAATGCCGATATCGAAAAGATTGTTGACACGACCGATGAATGGATACGTGATCGTACCGGCATTACCCAGCGCCATATTGCGGCAGACGGTGAATTAACCAGTGACCTGGCTGAGAAAGCGGCACGTAGGGCGCTGGAGGCGGCGGGTAAAACCGCAGCCGATCTCGACCTGATTATTGTTGCGACTACCACCCCTGACCAGATCTTTCCAAGTACAGCCTGCCTGCTACAGGAGCGCCTGGGGAACCATGGAGCGGCTGCTTTTGATGTACAGGCCGTGTGTACGGGCTTTGTTTATGCGCTGGGCATTGCAAATAGTTTTATCAAGTCGGGCTCTTCGAAATGCGCGCTGGTGATCGGTGCTGAAACCCTGTCGCGCATCCTCGACTGGAATGATCGCACCACCTGTGTACTGTTTGGTGATGGTGCCGGTGCGGTGGTGGTCGAGGCCAGTGACGAGCCGGGTATCATCTCATCCCACCTGCATGCGGATGGCAGTTATGCGCATTTATTGAATGTCCCCTATGGTGTCTCCAATAGCCCTGAAAAGATGCTGGCTGGCGAGGCCTATATTACGATGAAGGGCAATGAAGTCTTTAAAATGGCGGTTAACACACTGGGTCGAATTGTCGATGAGACACTGGAGGCCAGTGGCATGGTCAAATCAGACATCGACTGGCTGGTGCCCCACCAGGCGAATATTCGTATTATCAATGCCACCGCAAAGAAACTGAGCATGTCGAAGGATCACGTGGTGATGACTGTCGATAAACATGGCAATACCTCGGCCGCCTCTGTGCCACTGGCACTGGATACCGCAGTACGTGATGGCCGTATCAAAGCGGGTGAGACCGTCCTGCTGGAGGCCTTTGGTGGTGGCTTTACCTGGGGTTCGACCCTGCTCAGGATGTAGCCCCGGGGCGATTCGTTTAGGCTATCCAATAGCCCTGTCATTCATTGTAAAACATGCTTATCATGCCTGTTATTCATATCCAGTGGGAAAGCAGTTTATGAGGTTCCAGGGCATCATCCCCGTTCTTTTATGCCATAATCCTGATGAGCTTTTGGTGTTTTATCAGCAGGTTATGCGTTATATAGTGATTGGCCAACGTCAGGGTCCTGGGGGCCTGGAGTGGGCTCACCTGAAGTCGGGTGATAGCCTGCTAATGTTGCAAAAATCCTCGCAGAAAAATCGGCAGGAGCTCACAGCAAAAGATAATATCCTGCTCTATTACTATACTGATGATGTAGAAGCCGAACACCGGTTTATTAGTGCGAAGCAGTATCCAGTAACGCCCATAACAACGACTGGATATAAGATGAAAGAATTCTTTATTGATGACCCGGAAGGCAATCGACTTGCCATAGGCCAGAAAATAACAGATGAGTTATAACAACCCAGGAGAGTGTGTATGAAATATATTGCAAAAACGATAGTGTTTTCGACGGTTTTGTCTACCCTGATTGGCTGTACCGCCATTACGGATGTGACCTCTAGTACCAGTAGTACACTCGATACAGTAACCCCCGATATCACGCTGAATAATTTTATCGATAAACGCTACGATGCCATTCGTAAAGATGCGGCAGCTGGTGGTGGTGAAAATATTGAGGCCCTGGCCCAGTTGATGGGGCAAGCTGATGCCGCAGCCCTGGCTAGCTGGATGCAGGAAAATTATGACCAGATTTTTTCTGAGATCGAACAGCCATCCCAGCTGGTATCCCAGATCGAGGCATACAAAGGGTCAAAAAGAAGTTAGTATATAAACTTGAGGAACAGGACTGATAGCAATTATATTGCTATCAGTTTTTGATATTTATCCAGGGCAGTAAGGAAGTCTGTTTTATGAAATATCAGTCATTTATAATGCATCCATTGGTCGTTACTCTGCCCATGGTTCAAATGATTAACACCGTGTTTAACCACCAGCTTGTTAAACGCTACTGAGATGCTGTCGATGTTTAAATCCTCAAACGATATCCAGCTCATTAATAGGCTAAAAACGGCTTTTATTATATTATTGTCCCTAACGCTAACTATCGCTGTTAGTGATTTTATCTTATATGTGCCCGCTGAAACAGGCATCTACCAGTTGATGCACGTGGTGCTCGTGTTATTGCCTGCCTTATTATGGTTTCTCGTGCAGCGTGTACAGCTATATTTCATACACCTGGTTGTTGTTCCCCTGGCCTTTGTATTCGTTTTTTCTGCCTGGTCCTATCAGCTTGTTATCAGCTCGTATGCAGGCCAGCTTTTAACGATGGCTGGTATTCTTCTATTACTGGTATGGCATTACGTTTATTTCTCGAGGGCAATATGGCTGTCTATACCATTGAGTCTTTCCCTGCTGCTGGTAGTGAAATTATTTTCGACAACTGAGATCAATGTTTTACTGGTTTACCTGTTATTAATGGCTATCGCGAATGTGTTGGGTGGCTTTTCATTAACAGGCAGGGCCAGTGGTGCACTTCAATTGGCCAGGGAACCAGAACAAAGTATTGAGGAGCTGGAACAATATTTTGATGATGTAGAGACTGATGTTGTTTCGCAGGTGCCGGTCAAAGCTGAAGCTGTGGAATATGTCCCGGCTACGGATGCGGATATTGCACAAATCCAGATGAATGCCAGTCATGCCACCCTGGACTGGGAGCAGATACTACGTGAATTGCATGGTGAATTAAAAAATATCCACAATGTCGACAACCTGTTTAAAAGTATGTTGACCTTTATGAGTGGCGTGTTTGAATTTGATGCTGCTGTTGTTGCTATGATCCAGGATAAAACCATTAACAAGGTTGTTAGTACAGGGCCGGATGATTTAGTCAGTAGTAAGGTGCTGGGATGGGACAGTAAGCGACTGAAAGAATTGTTCAGGTCCTCACACCCCGTGGTAAGTCAACAGGATCATTTGAGTGGTAGGGGTGAGCTGGACCTTATCTATCGTGTCGATGTGCCGATCATGTCGAATAACAGTCCGCTCGGGCTGGTTACGATTATCCGGCGTTCATCCCTGTTTGATGAATCTGATGTTAAGCTGGCTTCTGCTATTGTCTTCCACAGTATGATCGCATTGAATCACGCACGCCTGGTCGAAGAAGTAAAGCGCCTGAGCGGTACCTCTACGCGCAGTAAAACACTGTATAGCCGCGAGCAGTTTATCGAAAAAGCCAATGAACAGCTGGCGCTACTCAATAAACCCAAGCCCTTCTCGTTGATGGTTGTAGAAATCGATAGCATGGAAAATATCTACACACAGTATGGCCAGGAGCTGGCTAACCAGCTGTATAAAACCATGGCAACCAGTATCATGAGCAACCTGCGCAGTGATGATTTTATGGGGCGCTACGGTAAAGATGGTTTTATTATATTGCTGCACGATGCTGAATTGTTACAGGCAAAAGAAATGGCTGAAAAGATACGCCTTAATGTATCAAAGGCGCAGTGTAAAACCCAGGATGGCGTCTTTAGTTCAACCCTGAGTATTGGTCTGACCTCGGTATCCGAGCAGGGTGATGATATGCAGTCCCTGGTGCGTAAGGCGGATATGGGCTTGTTTGTTGCCAAGGAGTCAGGCCGCAATAGCGTCAAAGTGAGCCTGTAATTTTTCTTCATAGCGTTGTCTGCCCACACCCTGAAGCAGGCATCTGAAATAAAAAGAATTAGTCCGCAAATGAACGCGAATACACGCAAATAAAAGAAAAAATAAGACGTGTGTAGCGCACCGTAGGCGCACTAACAAAATATTCGCTTTGACGTGCATGGATGCAATTGTTTCGCGGGGGCATGGAAGCACAGGAGCGATTATTTGCGTTCATTTGCGGACTAATCTTTTAATTTTTGCCCCAACGACCGCTAATGGCTAGTTTGAGACAATACCAGTAGCAGGGATCACCACAGTTTAGCGCCCTCGTTTTTTCAAATCGATTGCCGGTGGCCTTTAGGCTTCCACGAAGGTGCAATCACATTCGGCATTTTCGAGCGATTCAGTAAGCGTGCCGGGGTCAGGCTCATTTCGCCGTAGCGTTCATTGACGTCATCGATCATTTTATTGAGCTGGCTTTGTAATTGTTGGTCAGCGACCGAGATATTAAATAAATCCTGTTGCAGTTCGGCCGGTTGCGGGTCGAGTGCGGTGACCTGTACCTGTGAAATACCTTCGCCATGCCAGTAGTGATGTAGTACATGGCGACAGAGGCGAAATAAAATGCGACTGTCATTACCGGTGAGTGACAGCTTGACCTTATTGCCCAGCCAGCCATTCGATGACCTGAAGCCAATATAATATTTCTGTGCGGTAAAATTGTATCGCCTGAGGCGGGCACAGACCTTGACCGACATGTGTAGCAGGTAGGTGAGGATCACATCCCGGTCGCGGGTATTGGGAGGCATGACCTTGCCATGGCCGATGGATTTAGGGGCGGCCACCTGGGTATACAAAGGATCGGGGTCAAGTCCCTGTGCCATGTACCAGATACGCCGTCCCGGGTTGCCAAAGCGCTTTGCCAGTACACCGATCGGCAGCTGCTGCATGTCGCCACAGACATGCACGCCGTGTTCCGCCAGAAAACCACCAATACCCTTTGCGATACCACACAGCTCGGTGACCGGTGCTTCGGCCAGCGCCTCGCGTGCCTCCCAGGGGGGGATAATCGTCATGCCATCGGGCTTGTTTAGCTTGGCGGCGTATTTTGCCGTGGTTTTATCGCCACTAATACCAATGGAGCAGAGCAGGCTGGAGGCCTCGAACACGGCCTGTTTCAACATTTTGCCCATACGTGCCGGTGTGCCGTGCAGGCGCTGGCAGTGGGTCATATCAAAAAAGGCCTCGTCCACGGAAAATATTTCCATATCCGGGCAGACGTCGTGCATCGCCTGCATAATGCGGCTGGATACCTCGGCATAGGCATGGGGTCTGGCGGGCCGCTGGATCAGTTCGGGGCAGAGCAGGCGGGCCTGCTGCATACGCATACCGGTTTTGACACCATAGGCGCGGGCCTCGTAGGAACTGGTGATAATACAGGTACCCTGGTCACCATTGGTGACGGCTACCGGTTTGCCACGCAGCTCGGGAAAGTCATGCATTTCGACCGAGGCAAAAAAGGCATTCATATCGACAAGGGCAATGGCCCGTTCCCAGTACACCGGGCAAGAGGAAGAACCGCTCACTTAGATCACCTCAATACTGGCGCAGGCTGGCAAGCAATACGCCCTGAATGCGTACCCTCGATGCCGCGTATACCATAGCCTCCATACTTTGATTGGCGGGTATCAGTTTGACCTGATGTTTGTCCATGGGCTGGAAACGTTTCAGTGTGGCCTCCTGTTCATCAATCAGCGCGACGACAATGTCGTTTCGCCTGGCCGTATCGCAGGCCTTAATAATGGCAATATCGCCATCCATGATGCCCATGTCGATCATCGAGTCACCACAGACCTTGACGGCAAAACGACCGGGACCGGCGCAATAATCGAGCAGGTTGATTTCGTCATTGCCGGGTATGGCCTCGATGGGCAGGCCAGCGGCAATTTTACCCAGCAGCGGAATATGTCCCTCGGGTGATTCCTTCACCAGTCGCAGTCCACGATGACGGCCATCGCTATTTTCAAGATAGCCCTGCTCGATCAGGTTCTTCACATAACGGTGTGCCGAGCCCTGGGAGCTTATACCTATGCCCCTGGCAATTTCCGGGAAGGTCGGGGCGTAGTCATGTTTTTCGATATAGGCTCGAATAAACTGCAGGGTCTTGCGCTGGCTGTCGGTGAGCATAAATATTCTCATTACATTCTCTAATGGAGAAAGAATAGAGAATGTTTGCGCCGGGGTCAAGTCCATTTAATTCCATAGTTCATTTTATTCCCATCTTGACTCTATCTATATCTATCTATAGATTTAGATTGCTTGACTTAATTGGATGACGTATGAAAATTGGTGCAGCAGCAAAACAGTTAAATATCACGGTGCAGACATTGCGTTTTTATGAAAACGAGGGCCTGATCCGTTCAAAAAGAACAGACGGTGGTACGCGTTATTTTGATGAGGAGGACATGCAGCGACTCAGGGCGATTCGTATGTTAACCGATCTTGGTATTCCGATAACCACGGTGAAGACACTGGCAGATATACGACTGGGTAATCAGACCGGCAACCAGGCCAGCCGTGCGGTATCGGCACAGCTTAACGACCTTACGGACATACTGAATAGACAACGGCAGGCTATTGATACGGCGGTTACAGATATCGAAAAAACAGCTGACCTGTTGCAGCGTTGCCAGGGATGTAAAAAATCACCCCGGCGAAAAATTTGTGCCCAGTGTGAGGTCAGTGATGATCTTGATCAGGCTCAGTTGCTTGGTTTGATATGGGACCAGTCCAGTATTTGAATTGTTATTGCCTGTTTCCTGGTTGTTGGGCATACAATTAACTAAATATTTTTGGTGGCATTAAATCTATGTGATCTATGGTTATTTAGTATATAAGATAGATGATATGTGATTATTATTAGCAGGGGCTATTCGACTTAGATGGGGTCGTGTAGCTATTGATGTTCTTATTCTATTGATCTGCTGATTGTCTATTCATATGTAAAATAAATAAATTAAAACTACGATGACTGTATTGAAAAAACTATATATATTTATTGCTGCCCTATCCCTGCTGGCCTGTAACGATGAGACTATAGAGTCCTATAGTCCACAATTTTCCAGTCAACCTGCGGTTTCTGAGACCTCTTATATCGTCGGTATACATCCACTACATAATCCCCAGCGCCTCCATGAGGTGTTTGCTCCCTTAATTGCCTATCTGAATAAAAATATTCCCCATGTTCGCTTTAAGCTGGAAGCGTCACGGAACTATGATGTCTATGATAAAAAGCTTTACGCAAAGACATTTGATTTTGCATTACCCAATCCATTCCAGACCATCAATGCGGTGGATAAGGGGTACAGGGTTTTTGCCAAAATGGGTGATGATGATGTCTTTCGTGGCATTATCCTGGTACGCAAGGACAGTAATATTAAATGGCCGAAGGACCTGGTCGGTAAGGCTGTCAGCTATCCGGCACCAACGGCACTTGCGGCGACCATGCTCCCGCAATATTACCTGCAAACACATGGTGTGAATATCATGCAGGACCTGGATAACCGTTACGTGGGTTCCCAGGAGTCGTCGATTATGAATGTTTACCAGGGGGATACGGTTGCCGGTGCCACCTGGCTACCCCCCTGGCTTGCGCTCTCCAGGGAGCGCCCCGAGCTGGCCCGTGAGTTAAAAGTTATATGGCAAACACAATCACTACCCAATAATGCCCTGGTAGTACTGCCGACAGTGCCGGATAAGCTGGTTGATGATGTGAAGTCACTTTTACTCAGCCTGCACGAGCATGATGAAGGTCGAGAGATACTGGCAAAAATAACCCTGTCACGTTTTGAGTCGGCAGATAATGATAGTTATCAGGCAGTACGTGACTTTATCGTAAAGTTTTCAGCGACTGTACGGCCAATAAACTAGAGAGAATAAATCATTGTTAAATGGAGTATATAAATTTTGGACCCTGTCGGTAGCCAGGCAGCTTATCCTGGGTATAGCGCTGGTCCATGCGGTCCTAATGACAATTTTTGTATTTGACCTGGTTGATCGTCAACGTACATTCCTGATTGAACAAAACTCAGCAAATGCACAGGCACTGGCCAAGACCCTGGCAGCCAATGGAACATCGTGGTTGCTTGCTAATGATACGATTGGTATGGAGGAGATTATACATTCCCAGAAAAATTTTCCGGGTCTTCAATATGCCATGTTTCTCGATATGGATGGTCGGGTTCTGGGTTATACGGAACGTGAGTATGTGAATAGCTATGTCAGTGATGACGTCAGTCTGCGTTTACTGGCACTGCCGGCAAAGCCCCAGGTGCTGCTTGATAATATAGAAATGATTGATGTGGCAGCACCGGTGATGCTGAAGGCCAAACAGATTGGCTGGGCAAGGGTAGGGATTAGCCGTTCGGGTATTGCTGCCAATCTCCAGCTGGTTACTGAGAAGGGTCTGCTTTATACGCTGATGGCCATAGTTGCGGGTGTGATCTTTGCCTTTTTTATGGCACGTGGACTGACGTATGCGATCCGCAGCCTGAGCCAGGCTACGCACCAGGTGGCAGAAGGTGGGCGTGAGGTTTCCTGTGATTTGATGCGGCATGATGAACTGGGTGCCTTATCGGTCGATTTTAATCGGATGTTGAAAATTATCAAAAATCGTGAGGCCGTGGCGGGCAATAGCCTGGCGCGACTCAATGCACTGCTTGACTCACTGCCTGATATCGTCTTTTACAAGGATTTACAGGGGGTATACCTGGGTTCTAATAAGGCCTTCGAAGACTTTGTCGGCCGTCCCGAGGCAGCCATACTGGGTAAAACAGATTATGATTTATTTCCCAGGGATATGGCTGTCTTTTTCAGGAAAAAAGACGACGAAATGCTGTCCACAGAACATTCGCAGCGTAATGAAGAGTGGGTTGAATATCCTGATGGACGCCAGGTATTACTGGATACACTTAAATCACCTTTTTATGATGAGAATGATGAGTTAATCGGCTTAATTGGTGTTTCACGTGACATTACAAAATTCAGGGAGCAGGAAGAGCAGTTGAAAATAAGCCAGAAGATGGAAGCACTGGGTAAGCTTACCGGTGGCATTGCCCACGATTACAAT
>JAOUMO010000056.1 GCA_029881425.1 Gammaproteobacteria bacterium | reverse complement strand
CCAGTACCACAGCATATTTGCGAATTCACCAAAAATGCACTGGACAAAGGTTTATTGAACATCGATAAATCAGCCAATGACGATATGACTCTGACCTTCCATGACTCATGTAATGTTGCTCGTGCATCAGGCATGGGTAATTACCCAGGTGGTCAGTTTGATATTCCACGTGCTGTCATTAAGGCAGTATGTAACAACTATGTCGACATGGAGCATGACACAATCCACGACGCAACATTCTGTTGTGGCGGTGGCGGTGGCCTGCTGACAGACGACTTAATGGAACTGCGTGTAAAAGGTATAGTACCTCGCGCAACTGCATTAACTAATGCAGTAAAAGAACATGGTGTTACTCACATGGCCGCAATTTGTGCGATCTGTAAGAGCCAGTTCACCAAGGTACTCCCCTACTACGGATTTACGATGGATCAGATTGTTAGTGTCCACCAACTCGTTAGTAATGCCATCATCCTGGAAGGCCAGGTTACTGAAGGCGATGATGACGATGCGGATGACGCTGAATAATACGATTCAAAACAAAATAGATTTTAACTATACGGTTTAGCATATAGGAGAACAGCATGGCCACTTCTAAAGAAGACATGCAGAAAAAAGATTTGACCTATCGTCGTTTTAAAGAAGGCGACTACACATGGTCAAGCATGAACGACAAAATTTTTAATGAGGATCGCTCTCACAAGTGTCCTACCTATGTGCACCGCACGCCGCCTTGCCAGGGTAGCTGCCCATCGGGTGAAGATATCCGTGGCTGGTTAGATGTTATTCGTGGCATCGAAGTGGCACCAGAAGGCATTTCTAAAGAAGAGTATGCTTTCCAGCGTTCAACTACGGCTAACCCCTTCCCTGCAATGATGGGTCGTGTTTGCCCAGCACCTTGTCAGGACGGCTGTAACCGTAACGATGTTGATGACTTTGTTGGCATTAACTCAGTTGAGCAGTACATTGGTGACAGTGCATTTGCCGGCAAATTTACTTTCGGCAACCTGCCTGCACTGGGCAGCAAGAAAGTTGCTATCGTTGGTGGTGGCCCAGCCGGTATGGCTGCAGCTTACCAGCTCCGTAAAATGGGTATTGGTAGCACCATCTTTGACGATCACTCAGAACTGGGTGGCATGATGCGTTACGGTATCCCCGGCTACCGTACACCACGTGACGTACTGGATCATGAATGTCAGCGTATCGTTGACATGGGTGGCATCGAACTGAAGATGAACACTCGCGTGGGCAAAGATGTTGCCGTTGCCGATGTTGAAAAAGATTACGACGCCGTTCTCTGGGCACTCGGCTGTAAGAAAGGTCGTGGCCTGTTCGTAGAAGGCTTCAATGAAACACCTAACTGTATTACTGCTGTTGACTTCCTCGAGCAGTTTAACAAGGGTGAAATGAAATACACTGCCAACAAGATCCTCTGCGTAGGTGGTGGTGATACCTCTATCGATGTTGTCTCTGTATCACGTCGTATTGGTACACTCAAAAACTATAACGAAAACCCTGAAGATGCAGCCACTGGCGCAACCACTCACGGTGATGTTAACGATGCAGACAAGAAGCCCTGTGATAGTGTTGTCCTGACAGCACTTTTCAAACAGGAAGATATGACTGCTGCAGAGCACGAAGTAAATGACGCACTGAAAGAAGGTGTTGTCATCATGAATGAAGTTATGCCTGTTGAAATCATCAAAGATGCCAACGGTCGTGCAACTGCCCTGAAACTTGTTGATTGTAAATTTGAAAACAATGTACCTGTCGCTGTAGAAGGCGGTAAGGAACATATTATTGAAGCTGACCTGATCGTATCCGCTATCGGCCAGTATGGTGACCTTGAAGGTCTTGAAGAGCTGGACAACGGTCGTGCCTTAATTGATGCGGACAAGTTCTACCAGGTACCTGGCAAAGCCGGTCACTTCGTATGTGGTGATATCGTTCGCCCTCACCTGCTGACAACGGCCATCGGCCAGGGCTCAGTGGTTGCTGAAACTATCGCCTCCTATGTTAACCAGACTGAAACTAAAAAACGTCCTAAAGTTGATGTGCACCACTTCAACCTGATGGATAAACTGGTAGAAGCACATCTTGAGCCAACTACTTTTGCTGGTAACTACGAAGAATCTGAAAAACAGCGTGGTACTGATAGCAGTGACTTTGCGATCCATAACTACCAGGATCGTTCAGAACAGGAAGTTATCTCTACTGATAAGATGTTCCTCGGTCACTTCGTAGCTGTAGAGCGTAACCTGCGTACAGAAGATGTCCCTTCTTCAACTGAAGTACTGGGACACTTCCGCGAACGTATGAACGGTCTTGCTGAAGAGCAGGCAGTTGCCGAAGCCGGTCGCTGCATGAGCTGCGGTATGTGCTTCGAGTGCGACAACTGCGTTATCTTCTGTCCACAGGATGCTGTATTCAAGGTCAAGAAAGATAAACACACAACAGGCCGCTATGTAGACACTGACTACAGTAAGTGCATTGGTTGCCACATTTGTTCTGATGTTTGTCCTACGGGCTACATCGACATGGGCATGGGTGAATAACAAACTATTTGGCTCCTACCAGGCATCGTCCTGGCAGGAGCAAACTGGTTAGTTATTAATTGTTTAATTATTGGAGATTGTAATGCTGCAGTTGAAACAACTCATGCATAAATCCTTGTTAATGGTTGTAGGAAGCGCCTTACTGGCACTGTCCTCGGCTGTTTATGCTGATGGTGATGCAGAAAGAAAGGCATCTTTTATGCCTGACATCCCTGAACCAATGAATAAAAGCCTGAAATGTGTTAAGCCAGAAGAAGATATGAAAAAGAATCATATGTCATACATTCTTCATCAACGTGATAAAACATTACGTGAAGGCATTCGCACCCCGACTTTTAGCCTCAAAGAATGCATAAACTGTCATGTCCCTGAAAATTCCACAGCACGTTTTGGTGATAGCAAGCATTTCTGCAGTAGCTGCCATAATTTTGCTGGCGTAACCATTGACTGTTTCCAATGCCATACTGATCGCCCAGCCGGCGATAAAAAGCATTCGTTAAACACGTCCTCGCTTCCTCACTATGCTGACACCTCAGCCGAAGGAGTGTCGAAATGATTGAAAAAACAATTAATTTCTCACGTCGTGTTTTTGTAGAAAAGACAGCGACAGTTGCAGCGGCAGTTACCATTGCCCCCGGTGTATTCCTGCACCAGGTCGCCCAGGCCAAACCTGCAGACCAGGCCGTTACTTCAGCTGTACGCTGGGGCATGCTGATTGACACCAATAAATGCGCCACCGGCTGTACTGCCTGTGTGTCTGCATGTAATGAAGAAAATGGCATTCAATCACACGATCGTCCTGCCACGGACCAGCAGTGGATCCGCAAGGTAAAACTACGTGATACACAAACCGGCCACATCACCTCTTTACCTATGATGTGCCAGCATTGTGAAAAGCCACCCTGTGTTGATGTTTGTCCCACAGGTGCATCGATGAAGCGTGAAGACGGTATTGTACTGGTTGATAAACACATCTGTATTGGTTGTCGTTACTGCATGATGGCCTGCCCCTACAAGGCTCGCTCATTTGCACACGAAACCGTTACAGACCAGAAAGACTATGCACCACGCGGAAAAGGTACGGTTGAAGCATGTACCCTGTGTGTACACCGTGTCGATGAAGGTGGAACACCTGCCTGCGTTGAGGCATGTAATGCAGCAGAACACGGCGCAATGATTTTTGGTGACCTGAAAGATCCTGAAAGCAACATCTCGAAAGAACTGGAAAAACACGGCGGCACACAGCTACGTGCAGACCTGCGTCTTAACACGGGTGTTCGTTATCAGGGCATTTAAAAGGTAACTATTCAGCTCACCGGCCAGGGTTACAGGCCCGTGTTGAGGGATCGATATTTACACTTGTAAATCTACGTTTCTCGACCCGCCCTGAAACCCGATGAAGGCGAGCTGAACAGTCACAGAATTTTGATTAAAATTCACAAGTATTAGAGCTTAGTTGAAATCACTATGAAAAAAATACATTTACAAGAAATCGATGGCAATAGCATGGGCTACCTGGGACTACTGGCATTTTTTGGTGCCTTTGTACTCGCAGCACTGGGCTCAACCTACTATATGGAACACAATGGCCACTGGGTCACCGGGATGAATAACCAGGTTGTCTGGGGCATGCCACATGTGTTTGCTGTTTTTCTCATTGTGGCCGCTTCCGGCGCACTCAATGTTGCTTCTATTTCTTCTGTGTTCAACCAAAAGATCTACAAGCCACTGGCACCGCTATCCACCCTGCTGGCGCTGGCACTGCTGCTTGGCGGCCTGATGATTCTGGTACTCGACCTGGGTCGCCCGGATCGCCTGATCGTAGCCATGACCAAATACAATTTCAAATCCATCTTTGCATGGAACATGATTCTATATAATGGCTTCTTTGTCATCGTTGGTGTTTATGCCTGGTTCATGCTTGATCGTACCATGAAAAAATACAGCCGCTATGCAGGCTTTGCTGCCTTCATCTGGCGTCTTGCACTGACGACAGGTACTGGCTCTATCTTCGGTTTCCTGGTTGCACGCCCCGGTTATGATATGGCCATGATGGCACCAATGTTCATCATCATGTCTTTCTCATTTGGTCTTGCCATTTACCTGCTTGTACTCATGGCTGCCTACAACTGGACTAACCGCCCACTGGGTGACGTTGTCGTTAATCGTCTGCGTAAACTACTCGGCGTATTTGTTGCGGCCGTACTCTATTTCGTCATTGTCTATCACCTGACTAACCTGTATGCCACAGAGCATCACGGTTTTGAGGCCTTCATGCTTCTCGGTGAAAATGGCGGCTCCAAATACTCTAATATCTTCTGGTTTGTACAGATCCTGCTGGGAAGTTTAATCCCTCTGGCAATGATCTATGCGCCGGGTGTTGCTAACTGCCGTAAGACACTGGCCACAGCCTGTGTACTGATTGTTATTGGCGGCCTGGCACAAATGTACACTATTATCATTGGCGGCCAGGCCTTCCCCATGGAAATATTCCCTGGTATGGAAGTACTGGAAAGCACCTTCGCTGATGGCGCAACCACTATCTACTCAGCCTCGCTACCAGAAATCCTGCTGGGCCTGGGTGGCATAGCCATGTCTATGATGGTTGTTGCACTGGGTATTAAGGTACTGGGCTTCCTGCCACAATCACTTGCGGATGAAGTGGCTGACCCCCATTACAAGGCCAAATAATAACCGGGCTAATTTAAGAATATATACCGACAACGGCTCGAAGATTTCTTCGAGCCGTTTGTGTTTAAACTGCACGGAAAGGATACAAATACTTCCCGCAAATGAACGCAAACTAACCCAAATGCTTTATTATGTCTCTAGCTGCTGCCCTGCGAACTGCGTCATTCCTGCAAAAGCGGGGACCCAGCCCCTTTTACGGTATACAGCTTTGCATGATGAACATGAAACACCCTACTATCCTGCTAACCCAGGACAATAGACACACTATTACTTTGCGTACATTCGCCTGCATTTTCGGACTCGATCTTTAAAAACATGGCCCATTTACTCATCTCAGCAGCACACAAGTCTTCAGGCAAAACCACGATGACGATTGGTTTATGTGCTGCCCTGGCCGAAACTATGCGTGTGCAGCCCTTCAAAAAGGGCCCTGATTATATCGACCCCATGTGGCTTGGCCGTGCAGCCGGTAGACCCTGCCACAATCTTGATTTCTACACCATGCAGCCTGATGAAATCATCAATACCGTAGCCATACAGTCCCAGGGCGCCGATATTTCCATTATTGAAGGCAATAAGGGGCTCTATGACGGTCTCGACCTGGATGGTAGTAATTCAAATGCAGCCCTGTCCTCACTTCTCAAGGCACCGGTTATCCTGGTGCTGGATGCACGCGGCATGACACGTGGTATCGCACCACTGATCCTGGGTTACCAGGCGTTTGACCCCAGTATCCATATTGCTGGCGTCATCCTCAACCAGCTGGGTGGCAGCCGCCACGAAAGCAAACTCCATGCGGTGATCGAACACTATACCGATGTTGAAGTGATCGGCTCGGTCTATCAAAATTCAGAACTCTCCATCGAGGAGCGTCACCTGGGCTTAATGCCCAGCAATGAAGATGATTCGGCGGACCAGAAGATCGCGCAGATCCGTGACATTATCAAGCAACAGATCGATCTTGATCGCCTCAAGAGTATTGCGGATCAGGCGCCTGCCCTGCAGGCGACAAAGACAGTCAACACGGTAATTCCCCCTGCCGACAAACTGCGCATCGGTATAGTACGCAATGATGCGGTGGGATTTTATTATCCCGGCGACCTGCAGGCCCTGGAACAGGCCGGTGCTGAACTGGTATTTATCGATACCATTCGTGATCAACAACTGCCCGAGATAGACGGCCTGTTCATTGGCGGAGGCTTCCCTGAAACACGCATGCGTGAGCTGGAGGCCAATGCGGCTATGCGTAACCAGGTCAGGGAATCGATTGAAAATGGCCTACCCGCCTATGCAGAGTGTGGCGGCCTGATGTATCTGAGCCGTAGCCTGAGCTGGAAAGGCACCACGGCGCAAATGGTGGGCGTCATAGCCGCTGATACCGTTATGCACGCTACGCCCCAGGGTCGCGGCTATATTCGCCTGCAGGAAACCACGAATCACCCCTGGGCCAATACCGAGCCCAAACCTGCCGGTATTATTGCGGGACACGAGTTCCATTATTCGGCACTTGAGAATCTTGATCCCGAAACCCATTTCGCTTACCGTATTGTGCGTGGCGCCGGTATTGATGGACACAATGATGGCATAGTTTATAAAAACCTGCTGGCCTGCTATGCCCACCTGCGTGATACCGAGTCCAATCACTGGGCTCACCGATTTGTACAATTTGTACGTGACTGTAAACTGAATTAGAAATAAAGACTGGAATGACGTTATGATTACCCTGACACTCGAAGCCGCAAAACAAATACGCCAATCAGCTAAAGAAGGCAACCTCGATGGCCTGCCACTGCGACTGGCCGCAACCCGAAATGCCGATGGTTCACTCCACTACGGCATGGGTTTTGATGATATTAAGGAGATGGATAGCAAATACACCTCGGAAGGTGTCGACATCATCGTCTCTGAAGTATCAAAAGAGCTGTTAAATGGTATGAATGTTGATTACGTCGAGCTGGAGCCGGGTAAATTCCAGTTTATCTTCGAGAACCCGAACGATCCGAACTATAGTGTACCCACAGAATAAAGCCTTACCATGCCACTGAGCCATACCAGTCTATACAGTGATTTCAAAAATGCCTCATGGAAGCGGCTGATTAACTGTATCAGTATTTTATTCCTGCTGTTATCCGCCCTGGCTATCAGCAGTTACTGGCTGGTCCACTCGGGTGAGCAACAAAATGTCGCCATTATGGTGCATGTATTGTTGTTAGTCTGCGTGTTTGCTGCGGTAGCCTCTATTGGACTACGTAACCAGAGACAGCAACTGGAAGAAAACCTGAAAAAGAACCAGGCACAGGATATCCTTTTTAAAATCGCATCCAGCATTAATACCTGCCGGGAGCTTAAAGAACTGCTTAACCGTTTCTGTGACTCCATTTACCTGGCAATTGAAGCCGACAATGTTTCTATCTGGCTCGTCACGGAGAATAACTGGCTGGAATATATTGCAAGTACCGGCATTGACCCTGCCATCGTTAATCAACACAAAAAATTAAAATTAACCGATGAACTTTCTAATGTCATTACTGAAAATAAAATCATCCATAACAACGAGCATGTAACAAAGCTGGCAGAAACCCTGCTCTGTGATGTTTCAGAAGACTACAAGTCCTATTATATCCCGCTGCATTACCAGGACCGCACACTGGGTGTGATTCGCATAAAGATAACCAGCCTGCCCTTTAATAACCACCAGAATTTTGAAGAACTGCTGGTCACCCTGGCAAAGCACCTGAGCATAGCCATAGAAAAGGCACGTGTGGACCAGGAATCCCGGCGTATGATCATCATGCAGGAACGTAGCCTGATTGCCAATGAATTACATGACTCGCTGGCCCAGACCCTTGCCAGTTTACGCTTCCAGGTACGCGTACTCGATGAAAACCTGCAATCAACCTCAGAATTCAAATCTATCCGTGGTATCGAGCAGGTAGAAAACAGTCTCGATGAGGCCTATTCGGATTTACGTGAACTCATTGCCCATTGCAGGACCCCGATTAACAACCAGGGCCTGATAGCGGCGGTCGAAAAACTCATCTCACGCTTTAGAAAGGAATCGGGCATGCATGTACTACTCCAGAAAGAGTGGCAATATTCCGACCTGCCTCCGAACATGGAAATGCATATATTCCGCATCATACAGGAAGCGATGAATAACATCCGCAAACACAGTGATGCAAATAATGTACACATCATGTTTCGCTGTAATGAAAAGGGTGATCATCATATACTGATTGAAAATGATGGTATAGGCTTTGAAACACCAACATCCAGTGACCATCCTGGCAAACATCTTGGCCTGACCATCATGAAAGAACGTGCAGCACACCTTGGTGGTGAGTTACGCATAGAAAGCGAACCGGATGAAGGCACACGTATCGAACTCAATTTCAAATACAATGCCGAGGCAATTGACGATCCACTCAAACGACTGTCGGGGATAACACGATGAGTATGCGCGTAATAATGATAGATGATCACGCCTTATTTCGCGTCGGTTTACAGGGCTTACTGGAACAGCGTGGTATCGAAGTCATAGCCGCTGTTGCCGAGGGCCAGGAAGGAATAAATCTGGCAACAGAACTCCAGCCAGATATTATTCTACTCGACCTGCGCATGCCGGACATGAACGGCCTCGAGGTCCTACAGAAAATAAAATCCATGGGTATAAAAATCCCCGTGGTCATGCTGACCACCAGTAATGAAGAACAGGATCTGGTAGAAGCCCTGAGAAATGGCGCCCAGGGATATTTATTGAAAGACATGGAACCCGATGAGCTGGTGAGTGCACTGCGCGACATAGAAAAAGGCAAAAATGTTGTTGCCCAGGAACTCACCGACGTACTGGCACGCATGGTACAGGGCGATTCTGTCGATGAACCCGCAAAAAAACAGACACCCTTTTCCGAGCTCACGCCCCGCGAGCTTGAAATATTATGTTTACTCGCCGATGGCCAGAGCAACAAGGTCATTGCACGTAACCTGGGTATCTCTGATGGCACGGTAAAACTCCATGTAAAAGCCATCCTGCGAAAACTGGAAGTTCATTCACGTGTCGAGGCTGCAGTCATCGCGGTAGAACAGGGACTTAGGCAGAACAGGAACGACTTATCAGATCAACACTCATCACAGAACAATAACAGCCGAAAATGAAAACATTCAAGCAACTAATCGACGAGATCCTCCCCCACATTAATGAACTATTTCCATGGGACCTCGAAGAACGCCTGCAACAAACAGATGAACTATTAGTTATTGATATTACAGAACCCAATGAATTTAATACGGTCCATATCAAGGATGCAGTCAATGTGCCACGTGGCGTACTCGAGACATCCTGCGAATGGAATTACGAAGACACTGTACCCGCACTTGCATCGGGGCGTGATCGTGAAATAGTTTTAGTCTGTCGTTCAGGCAATCGTAGTGCACTGGCTGCGTATACTATGCAGTTGATGGGGTTCACCAATGTATCGTCATTGAAAACAGGTTTACGTGGCTGGTTTGATTACGAATTACCGCTGTATGATGAACAGGGTAAGGAAGTCGATGAGGATGAAGCCGATGATTATTTCAGCAAAGGCCCCCGGCCTGACCAGATGGAACCATAGAACTAAAGTATTCCCTATAAGCCTGGATAGAATCTAACGAGCAACAATCTCGACTCAAGCTTAACAACATGCCCTTAACGAACCGGGTCACCGACCACAGCCTAAAGCAAAAGATCCAGTCCGCAAAAGAATGCAAATAAAATAAAGTTATATATTAGTAATGTCAGTGCGCGCATAGCACACTAACTAAATATTCGCGTTCATTTGCGGACTAAGTCTCTTCTCTTTCTATCAATAACATCCCTTTTCGGTAGATAATCAAATGTTAGACAGGTGATCAGACATCAAAACATTAACTGGATGACAATGTTTTCTGTACTGCCACAAATGAATTATACAGTTCATTCACTTCCTCAAAGGCACGGGTCGAATCATGGAGGTATTGAAAAGTAATGGATCTCAGTGTCTCTTCCTGCGCATCTGTGAGGCCCAGTGTTATCATTGCATCTTCCATACTACCAATCATATTCTCAATAGCCCGTTCATTATTGGTCTGGATGACCTGTAAGCTTAGCTTCATTTCATTTAATGCACTATCAGCACTGGAAATTGTGTAACTTTTTTCTTGCGTTATTTCATTAGAGAGCAACATTTTGACGACAACTTCTATGGCATCACCGAGATTACCCAATACATCCTTAATGGCACCGTAATTATCAGCATTGTCTACCGGCATATTCTTCACCAGCAGGCTGAAGTCCTTATAATTTACAATTGTCCGCGCACCAAAATCAAAAAAACGCCCTTTGTCTCTTGTTAACTCCAGCACATTTGATTCCAGCGGGGTAACACCACCCTTCCTGCTAAATCCCAGCAAGGATTTCCGTGTATGTAATTGAATCACTGAATTCAAACCGAATACATCCAGCGTCTCAAATAATTTTTGCGCCAACTCTTCAAATGATTCAACATTATTAACACTATTAATAAATTGCAACACCTGCCCAAGTCTGCCCGAATAGGTCATCGCATTCATCGCTGCCCTGTAGGATTCAGCCAGCTGCTTACTTAAAGACTCATGATTGATACGATTGTCTATAATATTTCGCAGCTTAAGTATCACCTCTTCTACTTCGATGGGTTTAGTTATGTACTCATCGGCACCAACCGAGTACCCTTTCAACTTTTCGTCGATATCGATATGGGATGAAACAAAAATAAATGGAAGTGACTGGAGACGTTCATCTTCGCGTATTTTTTCACAAAGAGCATAGCCATCCATCCCGGGCATCTCCACATCTGAAATAATTGCCGTGAATATTGTTTTATCTCCAGACAAGAACTCCATCGCCTGCAGCCCATCTGCTGCTGCAACCGGGCTAAAACCAGCCAATTCAAGATGCGTGCATAACAACTCAAGAATAAGCGGATCATCATCAACTACCAGGATATTTATATTTGATGGCGGCTGCCCCAAATCTTGCTCATTACTCATGAATTTATTACTCTTATTTTTTTCGTGACAATAATGACTTATTATAGTACGTATTGAGCCAATTTTAGCCCATCAATGCGAGAAGAACTTAATCATCTCAGGAAACTATCCTGTAAAATTCATTATTTAAAAAAAAGGACTTCACAAAATGTATGTCGTGATTTTCAAAGCAGAACTATCACAACTGGATGAAGACTATCTAGCCAGCGCAAAACGAATGCGACAACTGGCATTAGAAAATTATGGCTGTATTGATTTTATTTCGATCACCGAGAATAATACGGAACTAAGCCTTTCTTACTGGGAAACAGAAGTACAGATATCTGCATGGAAAAACGACCCTGAACACCTGGCGACACAGACAGCCGCCAGAAAAAAATGGTACAGCTCGTATCGTGTTGAAGTAAGCAAAGTTGAACGGGCTTATGCTTTTCCTGTAGTAAAGCAGTCTGCCCTTTAACCGGCTCAACTATAAACAGAACTCAACCAACTGGTATGACCTGTAGCTAGTAATACTTACGGTCTTTACGACGCTTGCCCGCCTGTTGAATAACGACACCCTTGACCATTGATGCTCCAGGAAACTCCTCTGTTTCATAGAGGTCATTGAGCGGTACCAGGTAGTGCTTGTTGTCATGGAAACGATACTGGCGGAAGGTATATTCCTCATTGTGATAGGCGACAATATAACAGCCATCACGTAAGACCCCTTCGGGATCAACCAGGATAACCACGCCATCCATGAATTCTGGCTGCATGGAATCGCCGAGCACTTGCAGGGCAAAGGGTTCTGCTTTACTACAGGATGATGCTTCCATAGAAGATACCTCAAATTCGATTGACGCCCATTATACATGATCAAAATGTGATCAATACACCTGATATTTACGCTGATTAAGCCCATTACAGGCCGACTTGGGGTATAATATTTGGCCTTATTTAACCTGAAGAAAGCCTTTTTAGCCATGTCTGACCAACGCATTACCCGTAATAAAGCCGTACAGTTCACCTACACCATTTCCGATGATGAGGGCAAT
>JAOUMO010000213.1 GCA_029881425.1 Gammaproteobacteria bacterium | reverse complement strand
CATGAAGATGAACGCCTGCGTATCCGGCTTAACGGCAACAGCGGCGTCAAACTGTCGATTCAGAAACAACCCACCTCTAACACGGTAGAAGTAGTCGATGCGGTCAAAGAAAGACTGCAGTGGCTACAACAGCAGAAATTACTGCCGGCGGATATTACCATTGAAAAAGTCGGTGACCAGTCGACCTATGTGCGTCAGGCACTGAATAATGCAACGACCGCTGTATTAAGCGGGGCCCTGCTCGCAATGCTGGTGGTGTATTTATTTTTAGGGAACCTGCCGCGCACCCTGATCATTGGCACCGCCATTCCTCTGGCTATTTTTGTTACCTTTATTCTAATGAGTTTCGGTGGGCTCACCCTGAATATCATGACCCTGGGTGGACTGGCGCTGGGCGTGGGTATGCTGGTCGACAATACCATCGTGATGCTGGAAAACATCACTCGCCATCAACGACTCGGTGAAAATGATCACGACGCCCCCATTAATGCCGCACGTGAAGTTAATAGCGCCATTATCGCCTCCACCAGTACCAATCTTGCCGCTATTTTACCGTTTCTGTTTTTTGGCGGTTTAACCGGCCTGTTGTTTAACGAACTGATTATTACCCTGTCCGCCTCCATTCTCGCATCATTAATTATCGCTTTGACCGTGGTTCCGGCACTGGCGGCACGGGTTCGCAATCTGGATATTGAAAATACGCTGCAACGTAACATGAACCATTTCATGCAAGGCCTGCAAGCACGCTATGCCCGCTTGCTGGACAAGGTGTTATTGCGCCCCTGGCTGCCCATTCTGGTGTTATTGCCCCTGCTGTTATTTTCAGCCCGTTATCTGATCGAGAGTAAACAGATATTTTTGCCTCCGATGGATGAAGGCCAGATCTCGATTAATGTTCAGGGTGACACGGGTATCCAGTTTGATGATCTTGATCTGACCATTACCAAACTCGAACACCTGTTTCAGGCACAGGCCGATGTTGAAAGTGTGTACACCCAGTCCGGTGGTTCGGTATTCGGCCGCTCAACCTATGAATCAAGCAACTCCGGTGGTATGAATGTGCAACTGCGGCCCTTGGCGCAACGCCAGTTAAATTCCCAGGAATGGATCACGCACATGCAAAAAGAAGTCGATAAGCTGCAACTGGTAGGTTATCGGATCAATATGCGAGTACGGGGTGTGCGTGGGTTGCATGTTGGCAGCGGCGATGATGATGTCAGTATTCGAATCCAGGGGGATGATCTGGATAAGCTGGCCGTTCTTGGCGATGAGGTCATTTCACGCTTACGGGACATGAAAACTATTCGTAACCTGGAACATAATTATGAACAGACCCAGGCTGAGCTGTTAATTGATCTGGATCGTGAACGCGCCGCCAAACTGGGGATCACGGCTCAGGATATTGGTGACGCCGTACAGGTCGCGCTGGATGGCCGGATAGTATCCGAATATCTGGAAGGTGATCGGCAATATAATATTCGCCTGCGTCTGCCCCCTTCCGCCACAAAGAATCCGGAGCAACTGGGCAATACGCTGGTTGGTTTCTATCAACAACGTCCGGTCTATTTAAACGAAGTGGCCAAAACTCGTTTAAGCCTGGCGCCGGCCAGTATTAAACGTGATAACCAGCGACGTATTGTAGAAATCAGCGCCTCACTGGCCGAAGGCAGTGGAATTGAAGCGGTTATGGATGAAGTTTATCAACGGCTGAATGACTTACCCTTACCCGATGGTTATACCTTATATGATGGTGGTGTTAATCAGGCCTTACAGGAAGGCCGTAACATGGGGTATATCCTGCTGACACTGGCGCTGTTTCTGGTATTTGTAGTCATGGCCGTGCAATACGAATCACTCCGTAATCCCCTGATTATTATGCTCGGTGTACCCTTCGCGGTGATCGGTGTTGTGGGCGGACTGATTGGATTTGATATTCCCGTCTCGATGCCGGTCTGGTTAGGACTCATTATGCTGGTCGGTATCGTGGTGAATAATGCCATTATTCTGGTCGAACAAATCGAATTACAACGCCGGATAGATTCATCGATTAGCGCCGCAATTCTCAATGCCGCCCGTTTACGTCTGCGACCCATCCTGATGACAGCACTCACCACCATCATCGGTATGCTGCCGTTAGCACTGGGCTGGGGTGAAGGAGCTGAAATGCTCAAGCCTCTGGCACTGGTGATTGTTTCCGGCCTCAGTTTTTCAACCCTGATTAGTCTGATCGTTATTCCTTCTATATATCAATTGTTTACGAGAAAGACCTAAGGTGCTTCTATAAAACACATTAACTGTCATGACGTAGAGTATTTAACATAGTTCTAAAGAGAAATACTGAAGTTATGTAAATTTTACATCTGCACCGTCAGGCATCACTATCAATTGCGCCAATGATTAGCCATTTGCTCTATCTCGGTTTTCATTTAAGCTTGCCACTATGAATCTCGCAAACATCGATCAACAACACATCTGGCATCCCTATTCCTCATTGCATTCCACTCTACCTGTCTACCAGGTCGAATCCGCCAAGGGGGTACGCCTAAAATTAAAAGACGGCTCTGAGTTGATTGATGGCATGGCTTCATGGTGGTGTGTGATCCATGGCTACAACCACCCCGTCATGAATGCAGCTTTAGAAGCACAGCTTCAAAAAATGTCCCATATCATGTTTGGCGGACTGACTCACCAGCCAGCCATTGATTTAGCCCGGCAATTGATCGAACTCACCCCCACGCCATTACAGACAGTGTTTTTTTCTGACTCCGGCTCGGTCGCCGTTGAGGTCGCGATAAAAATGGCGATTCAATACTGGCATGCCAAAGGCCAGCCGCAGCGGCAACAGTTGATTGCATTACGTCGCGGCTATCACGGTGACACCTTCGCCGCCATGTCCGTATCGGATCCGGCAACCGGCATGCATACCCTGTTTAATGGCATTCTGCCTGAACAGGTTTTTATCCCTCAACCTCAAGCCCGTTTTGGGCAAGGCTGTACAGAAGAAGATATCGCTGAACTGGAAGCCGTTCTCGCCAAACACGCCCATCAATCAGCCGCGCTGATAATGGAACCGATAGTTCAGGGAGCTGGCGGCATGTGGTTTTACTCCGCAGAGTATCTAAAAAAAGCCAGAGCGCTCTGTGATCAATATGGCCTGTTGCTGATACTGGATGAAATTGCGACCGGTTTCGGGCGAACGGGAAAAATGTTTGCCTGTGAACATGCCGAAGTCTCGGCTGATATCATGTGTGTCGGC
>JAOUMO010000212.1 GCA_029881425.1 Gammaproteobacteria bacterium | reverse complement strand
GGCCTGATGAATGCCCTGATATCTGTTGCGGCCAACCAGGCCGTGACAGAGCCATCTGAATTGTTATCGAAGATGCCAGGAGAGCGATTACTTGGCTGGTTATATGACTGGCTGAAAGACCTGGTTCTATTGCAGCAGTGCGGGCCATCGGCAAGCCTGGTCAATATTGATTACCAGCAACAGTTACAGCAATTTTCCTCCGGAAGTCGATTGCAGGATCTTTATGACTTGCTTGACCAGGTCATTCAATTGAGGCGATTACAATCAATTCCATTAAATTCTCAACTCTTGTGGGAAGATTTGCTAATATCATGGGGTAGACTTCTAAAAAGGGCTTAATATGGCAGCACCAGCACCCAGACAAGGTATTCTCTCCCTGACCATCAAGGACAAGGCGGCACTCTATGCTGCCTACATGCCTTTCATCAAGAATGGTGGCCTGTTTATACCTACCAATAAGGCCTATAACCTGGGCGATGAAGTCTTTATGCTACTGACCCTGATGGAAGATAAGGACCGTTTACCGGTTGCCGGTAAGATCATCTGGATGACACCCGCGGGTGCCCAGGGAAACAAAACGGCGGGCATAGGCGTACAGTTCGGTGTCCAGGATAACGGCCAGACCCGTAATAAAATTGAAACCTACCTTGCTGGTGCGATGAATGCCGATCGCATGACCCATACAATGTAAATCCCATTGCTCCTTCGTCTTTAGTTTTTCGTCAGGGCAGTGCGCCGTAGGCGCTTTTCTTTTGACCAATGACTAATGACCAACGACGTTTTTTATGTTTATAGACTCCCATTGCCACCTCGATTGTATTGACCTCAATGACTTTGAGGGCAGTTTTGACCTGTTAATGACGCGCATCGGCGAGGCCCAGGTCGAGCGCATGCTCTGTGTTTCGATTAATACCGAGCGTTATACCGGCATGCGTGCACTGGTCGATCCCTATCCGCAGGTTGACCTGTCGGTAGGTGTGCATCCCTCGGATGCCAAAACGCATCCCATCGACCAGGCTGCGCTGGTAAAGCTGGCCGATGATCGCCGTGTTGTTGCCATAGGTGAAACCGGGCTGGATTATTTTTATGCCAGGGACAGCCAGCAGGAGCAGCAACAGAGTTTTCGTGAGCATTTACGTGCCGCCAATGAAATCAACAGGCCAGTGATCGTACATACCCGTGATGCGCAGCAGGACACACTCGATATTTTGAAACAGGAAAAGGTCGTTGATTGTGGCGGTGTGATGCACTGTTTTACAGAGAGCTGGGAGATGGCGCAGCAGGCACTGGATATGGGTATGTATATTTCATTTTCGGGCATTGTTACCTTCCGTAATGCTGATGCCCTTAGAGACGTGGCTGCCAGGGTGCCTGATGATCGTTTTCTTATCGAAACCGATGCCCCCTACCTGGCACCAGTACCCCATCGTGGCAAGCAAAATTACCCGGCCTGGGTAAGCCATGTCGCAGAATGTCTGGCCGGGGTTAGAAATACCGATCTAGAGACCATTGCCCGCCAGTCAGCCGACAACTACACACAGCTTTTTGACAGGTATTGATAGCCCAATAATGCTATGATTCGACCTTTGAAAACAGGGTTAGATGTTTACCGACATGGTTATGAAATTTGAAATTTCTGAAATAGAAAGCAGCAAGGCACGAATTCCCCACGATATATTTTTAACTAATTTGATTTTTAATCATATCCTGGTATTTGTTGCGATCATGAGCGCCAGTTCATTGACCCAGTATGTGGTGGTGGTACCTGTTCTCTCTATACTGAGCATGATTATCATATTTATCGGCACCTGGCGTGCAAAAAAGACCTCGAGCTGGTATGTAAATGGTCACTGGCAGCTCTGTGCAAAACGTAGTCGACTTTTCCTTGTTATGATTTGCCTGGTACTGGCGGTTTTTACATTACTCTGGTTTATCTCTGATGGTAATCTCCGGCCACAGCACTGGGCGATTGGTGGCGCTACCTTTTTACCGACCATGGTTACCGTACTGGTACTTATCATTATGGAATCTGAGGCACTGCACCATGCAAAAATAGGTATGCTCCCCGACTGGGTCATCGAGCGTTTTCCCGAGGGCGCCCCACAACCACTAAAAGAAGATAAAGCCTGATGGGTCGTCATGTTTTTTTGAGTGTTTTAGGTGTGAGCATACTGGCTGTTGTGCTGGGTGTCTTTCTTTCGTCACTGGATGTTGAGCGCGCCAGTCACCAGGTCTTTCCCTGGCAAATCGAAAAACTTGCCGATGGTTCAACCCGTGTTTTTCAAATTACCCTTGGCCAGAGCCATTTAGCCGATGCGGAACAGATATTTTCGGAGTCTGCGAAAATTACCATGTTTGTCCCCGAGCAGGGTGAGCCTGTTGTCGAGGCCTACTTTAATGAACTGCAGATAGCGGGTCTAAAAGCCAAATTGGTTGTCAGTGTTGCATTAACAAAAGACGAGTTACAGGCAATCTATGACAATGGGGAGCGTATAAGTACCATGGGTAGTGGTACGCGCAAGGTGACACTGCACGATAGTGATTCTCAAAAGGTACGTCATTCGGTTATCAGTGCCATGACCTATATGCCATCGATAAATTTAGATGCAGAACAGATTACAAAACGTTTTGGCATGCCCGATGAAAAAATAAATGATACAGAGAGCGATGCCGAGCATTGGCTCTATGCTGACAGGGGGCTTGATATCCTGCTGAGTGAAAAAGCCAAAGAAGTCATCCAGTATGTCCACCCCAGTGATTTTTATAAGCTCATCGAGCCATTAAAAAAATAAAACGGTCAATTTCTAGAGTACAAAAAATGGGCGAAGTAAATCTGCAGGCAGTCAAGGATTATCTGTTGTCACTACAGGACAACATCACGCAGGCGCTTGAAAAAGAAGATGGTACAAAGTGCTTCGAAGATGATGCCTGGCAGAGGGAGCAGGGCGGTGGTGGTAAAAGCTGTGTCCTCAGCAATGGTGCTTTATTTGAAAGTGCGGGCGTCAATTTTTCCCACGTCTATGGTGGCAGCATGCCTGCCTCAGCCACTGCCCATCGTCCCGAGCTTGCCGGTCGCACCTTCCAGGCAATGGGTGTGTCGCTGGTGATTCACCCCCATAATCCATATATACCTACATCGCATGCCAATGTGCGATTTTTTATTGCTGAGAAAGAGGGTGAAGAACCTATCTGGTGGTTTGGCGGCGGTTTTGATTTGACACCCTATTATGGTTTTGACGAGGATGTGATTCACTGGCAT
>JAOUMO010000055.1 GCA_029881425.1 Gammaproteobacteria bacterium | reverse complement strand
GCATCATTTATGGCTTCAGCTGTGCTGCCGTGCCTGTCAGAAAACAGGTCTTCACAGGCAACAAGGTCGCCGGGTATATGAGCCAGTTTATGGATCTGCTGTTTTCCATTGCTCATGGTTTTGTAAATTTTTACTTCCCCTGAAATAAGGAAGTAAAGATACTTGGACTCGAAGTTTTCTTCGTAAAGGATCTCTTTTTTATTTATCTTCTTTATATCAATATGCGCTTGCAGCTTATGTTTTGCCTGCGCGCTTAGCTGGCTGAAATAGCTTGATGTCTCAAGGATACAGCTCGTGCATTTGTTGCATCGGGCACTTTTTTTTTGTATGTCTATGACTTTTGTGTCATGGAACACAGTGGTGGATATATTGGCATTCGTGTTCATATTAATAGCCGATTTACATATGTCATTTTAGTTTTTATTAAAGTTTTTGATAAAACTGAAGGGCTATTTTAATGAAAATATTATGTATTGAATGTGCTTGATGTCACTTAGTGCAGTCGCCTGCACCAGGTGATGAAGATATAAAAAATGTAACTGGATTAATGGTTTGACAAATGTCAGATTTTCAATGGTTTTATGGTTATTTTTAGGATCTGCCTTATGTTTAGCTGATTTAATATATTCCGATATCAAGGTAAGAGCGTGCTATTTTTGTGATAGAGGTAACATAGCTGGCGGTACGAAGGTCGTGAACATTTTTTTCGTTTTCCAGCGTATTGCGAATTTGCTGGTAGGCAACGCGCATCGTATCGTCCAGTCCTGAACGCACAAGGTCGAGTTCATCCGCGCCGCGAGTTATGTTGTTTCTTATGCTTTCGGATAGTTTGTTGCCGGTTGCCTCTTCCATCATCGCGGCCATCTGGTGGCCACGTACCTCGTCGTGGCGGCGTTGCATGCGACCAAAGCGTATGTGCGAAATATTACGAATCCATTCAAAATAGGATACGGTCACACCACCAGCATTTGCATAGGCATCCGGTATGATGATAACGCCTTTCTTGTTGAGTATTTCGTCAGCACCATAGGTAATAGGGCCATTTGCGGCTTCTACGATCAGTTTGGCATTGATATTGGCGGCATTCTCAAGTGTGATCTGGCTTTCAAGGGCGGCAGGGATCAAAATATCGCAGGGCTTTTCAAGTACGGCCATTCCATCTTCTGCGAAATGGGCGCTGGGAAAGTTTTTAATCGTGTGGTGTTCGGTAATATGCTGATACAGGTCTTCGATATTAATGCCTTCATCACATACTAATGCACCGTCACGTTCGATAACGGCGGTAATAATTACACCATCTTCCTCGGACAGGAATTTTGCTGCATGGTAACCTACATTACCCAGTCCCTGGATGATGCAGGTCTTGCCATCAAGGCTACCACTCATGTTGGCTGACTTTACATCTTCCGGGTGCCTGAAGAATTCCCTGATGCCATATTGTATGCCTCGACCGGTAGCTTCAACACGCCCGAGAATACCGCCATGGTGTATTGGTTTGCCGGTAACACAGGCAACATAGTTAATATCATCGGGGTGTAGGTGTTTATAGGTATCCGCAATCCAGGCCATTTCTCTCTGTCCCGTGCCTACGTCGGGCGCTGGTACATTGGTGGATGGACTGAGAAAGCCTTTACGTATCAGTTCGTGTGCAAAGCGACGTGTAATCAATTCCAGTTCGTCGCGATCATAGAGTGCGGGGTCGATTAATAATGCACCCTTTGATCCGCCAAAGGGGACGTCGACGATGGCGCACTTATAGGTCATCAGTGCCGCCAGTGCCTCTACCTCGTCCTGGTCTGCATAAGGTGCATAACGAATACCGCCTTTGGATGGTAATCGATGCGTGCTATGTACAGCACGCCAGCCAGTAAACACCTCAATTTTTCCGCGTATCTTTACAGGGAAGCTGACCTGTAAAACAGCATTACATGATTTGATCGCAGCTGCGACACTTTGATCAAGATCCATAGCCGTGATCGCACGATCCACCATAAGGTCAACACTTTCACGGAAGCTGGGTTCAATAATTGGCTGGGTCATCTTTTATCCATTTTATTATTTAGTTTTATACTTATAACAAAAGCACATATTTGCCTGATTTCAAGTAGAATCGGCCCTTTTATGTGATAATCCACTATGGCTTTAATCTGGAAAAAACAGACAAAAAATGCTGTTTATGAATTACGTAGTGCTGGTAGCAGTTTGCGTTTATATACCAATAATGTATTCCACACCCAGTATAGTCCTAAAAATTCATTGACGGGGCACGTCTGGGATTTATTAATGTTACCGGCATTTTTTTACCAGCCAGGTGAGATTAAAAGGGTGCTGGTATTGGGTGTTGGTGGTGGTGCCGTGTTGCAGTTATTAAAGGAGTTTAGTGGGCCGGATAAAATAACAGGTATTGAATTGAATCCCGTACACCTGTATGTGGCCAGGAAATTTTTTAACTTGAAAGGTAAAGATATTCAACTCTACCAGGCCGATGCAGTGAGCTGGTTGAAGAGTTATAAGGGTGAGAAATTCGATATGATTATCGATGACCTGTTTTATGAGGAGGATGGCGAGCCCTTGCCAGTAACGAAGGCGAATGGGATCTGGTTTACTGATATGTTGAAGCACTTATCCAGGGAAGGTGTCATTGTCAGGAACTTCCTAAGTAAAGATGAGCTCATGCAATCAGCCGGTTTACGTCATAAGTCAGTGAGTCACCGCTTTAAGTCGGTTTTCCAGTTAGGTAGTTGTTTAGATGAAAACTTTGTCGGGGTTTTTTTGCGTCGCAAAGTGACAGCTCGGTTATTGCGTAAACGATTAATGGAAACGCCGGGTTTGAACCCGGCGCTTAAAACCAGTCGCCTGCGTTACAGGATACGTTGCTTGAAGTAATTAGTGGCTGCAGGAATGTCCGTGGACGTGGACATGTCCATGGCTGAGTTCTTCTTCAGTGGCGTCACGAATATCATGGACATCCACATCATAGTGTAGTGTGACGCCAGCCAGTGGGTGGTTGCCATCAATGGTAATCTGGTCACCATTAATTTCTGAAATAGTGATCATTACCATACCGCCTTCGTCGGCCTCGGCGTGAAACTGCATACCGACTTCGACCTCTTCATCACCAAACATGGCGCGTTCAACAACCTGGGTAATGGCTGCATTGTATTCACCATAGGCATCTTCAGGCTGGATTACCAGTTTGAGTTTGTCGCCCTTGGCTTTGCCATGAAGTTCTTTTTCCAGGCCAGGAATTATATTGTCGGCACCGTGTATATAACAGAAGCTGCCATCATTAGACTCATCAATTATTTCGCCCTGGTCATTGGTTAAGGTGTAATTAATGGTGATAACTTTGTTGTTTTCTACAGTCATTGTCTCTGGCCCGTTGTTTGTGTTGGCTCATTATAAGGGTAATTGAGTCTAATGTCGTCAAATGTGGTGGATTTTGGGGTTTATGCTGGCTTTTTACTGGATAGGTATTTAATCCCATACCTGTGGATGGCATCAATAAAGCCAGGTGGATTAATGGTCCAGGCTGGAGTGGTGTTTTTTTTGCAGTTGATTGCAGTGCTCAAATAGTCTGTTAAGCCAGTGACTAGAGGGCCTGGTTATGTACTCATCGGGCCGGCTGAGTTTGTGAAGAGCCCTGTTTTCTTCTTCATTAAACAGTTTTTGTGCATCGGGCAGGTGGCTTAGCTGGTTGATCCTGTTTTCGATATAGTCACAGAATAAATGACAGGCCCGTTGATAGTCGACGTGATCGGTATCCTGATTGTGATCAATGGCCGTGCTGAAATCGAGAATTTCTTCGACGAGTTGATGGAGTTGATTCATTTGGTCTACCAGTGATGCATGTTTCTAATGGGTGTATTCTAGGCAGGCGGTATCGTGCTGTCTGTCACAAAAGGCTTAAGTTGCTGTCAGAAAATTCTGATAAGCAGGTCGTGCCACCGGGCGGTCGTTTAACTGCACGCTAGCACGGGCTCCTGCTTAGTTATCAAATTGTGTGGTGATCTTCAGGCCCTGTTCCATCAGGGCTTCTGCCATACGTGCAAGGTTATCCTCATGGGCAAAGACCTTGTCCCCCTGTCCTTCGACTTCGAGGATGATTTTGCGGGTTTTGGGATTTTCTACAGTGAGTTTCCAGAGATTGTTGGCGAGCCGCTGGCGCTTAATGGCCAGTTTGCTATCGGCAAATCCCCAGTTACGCGTCATCTTGTCCATTACGGATACTGTAGTCTCTGACAGGTCGGCCAGTCCCCTGCTATCCTGGTCAGAGCCAAATGGCAGGTGTTGTCTGGTTTGCTTCATGGTGTTGATGGCACTCATGTGCCGGGCAATCATATTGGCTTGATTATTATCTGAATTGGTGTTTTTCATATTAATCCTTTATCTGGGGGGTAATAACACTCACTGTTATTATTATTTTTATTCCGTTTATTTTTTAAAAAACAATGTACTTGCTGAATCTGGTCTGGATTATTTTAGATCAAAATAACAAATTTTTTGAAAAATGTGAATAAAAATAACAAATAAATCTATATAACGCCCTTATATGTACGGGTATTATCTCGGGCTATGTTTATATGTCGTTGATTTATTTGTATTTTTTAAGTTAATAGTGGCTCGGTGTCTATTTTTTGACTATTCGTATATATTGGCTTGATCAGCAAAGATATAGCGCTTGTTCAGGTTTTCATAAGCAGACTTGAGTTGATAGTTTGAGTGAAAAAGACGGTATTAGTGAAGAATATTGGCCGGTGTCAGATATCAGATTAGCCCTGATTAATTAATGAATAGTTTCGCAAAGTTAGTGGATTAATATAAAATCACTGGTTTTCTCTCATTTCGGTCTGGGCCGGAAGGTAAAGATAATGGCAAATATGAAAATTGGCGTGGTTATGGGTAGTAATAGCGACTGGCCCGTGATGCAGCATGCGGTTAAGCAGCTGCAGGCCTTTGGCATCGATTATGAGGCCCGTGTGGTTTCGGCGCACCGTACCCCCGATTTATTATTTGAGTATGCGGCAACGGCCAGGGAAAGGGGTATTGCCTGTATTATTGCTGGTGCCGGTGGTGCTGCCCACCTGCCGGGTATGCTGGCGGCGAAAACCACTATCCCGGTGTTGGGTGTGCCGGTCAATTCACGTTACCTCAAGGGTATGGATTCCTTATTGTCGATTGTCCAGATGCCGAAAGGTGTACCCGTGGCAACCTTTGCGATAGGTGAGGCGGGTGCCGCCAATGCCGGACTGTATGCAATTTCTATTCTTGCTGTCCAGGATGCCGGGCTGGCAGAGAAACTGGATGATTTCCGGGCGAACCAGCAGGATGCTGTGTTGGCCATGGAATTACCGCCGGTAGACGAATGATATTGCCCGGCGCGACATTAGGTGTTCTTGGCGGCGGCCAGTTGGGTCGCATGTTCTGCGTGGCGGCGCGCACCATGGGCTATAAGGTCATTGTCCTTGATCCTGACCCGACGAGCCCGGCTGGCAGGATTGCCGATGAGCATATCCAGGCTGCCTACACAGAGACATCGGCGCTGGATAGGCTGGCGCAGCAATGTGATGCCATTACCACCGAATTTGAAAATGTACCGGCGGAAAGCCTTGATTACCTGGCGCGTACAAAGCCCGTGTATCCCTCCGCAGCTTCGGTGCGTATTGCGCAGAACAGGATCCAGGAAAAAACCTTTGCACAGCAGGCCGGCCTGGAGCCTGCAATATTTGCCGCCATTTATACCGAGGCCGATATCAAGCCTGCTATTGAGAAGACGGGGCTACCTGCGATTCTCAAGACATCAACAATGGGCTATGACGGCAAGGGCCAGCATGTTGTTAACAGCCTGGAGCAGGCCATTGATGCATTTAATAGTATGGACCAGGTTGAGTGTGTGCTTGAACAGAAGCTGGAACTGAAACTGGAGGTCTCGGCCCTGCTGGCGCGCAATGCCCAGGGTGAGGTGAGCTGTTATCCACTGGCTGAAAATGAACATCGGAATGGTGTTTTGCATCAATCTATTGTGCCGGCGCGAGTGAGTGCGGAACTGGCAGAGGTCGCCCGCAACAAGGCGATTCAATTAGCGGCTTCAATTGATTATGTGGGTGTGCTGGCCGTCGAGTTTTTTGTTACCCATGATGATCGACTACTGTTTAATGAAATGGCGCCCAGGCCCCACAATAGCGGTCACTACACCAAGGATGCAGCAGTAACCTCCCAGTTCGAGCAGCAGGTCAGGGTCATGTGTGGCTTGAAGCCCGGTGATGCGCGCCTGATCTCGCCCGTGGTGATGATCAACCTGCTGGGCGATCTCTGGGACCCGGACTGGCAGCCACTGTTCAGGGAAGGCAATATCAAGTTGCATCTCTATGGTAAGCACGAGGCACGCCCGGGGCGGAAAATGGGGCACTATAATGTCCTGTCGGAAAAACTCGATGATGCAATCGCGCTGGCAGCCAGCGTATTTGATGGCATATCCCATTGATCTACTTCTCATTTGTAGTAAAAGCGTTTGATGTTTGTGGTTTCTCTGGCCATAATCAGTAACACATTATTATAAAAATCCTCAGGCAGGAGTGTTCTGGCAATGAGTTTATCGGATCCAGTCAAGGAGTTTGCCGGCCAGTTAGACAGGCCAGAGAATCAGGGGATGATTGAGTTCCTGAAATTACACCAGCCATCGGCCCATGCCGATATGGTTGAACTCCTTGTTAAATCGGCAGCCGATCTTCCCGATGTAAAATTTTACTGTCCGGATACGGATAATTACGCCTATTATCTCGCGCATACGCGTGGTGGCGTGATGTTTGCCGCAGCTATTGGCCTGAGTGCATTGATGTTTCGTTTGCCTAAACAGGCAATATCGGGTGCACTGGTCAAGGGTGGTGAAATTATCCAGGACGTGGGTGATGACTGGGTCAGCTTTAATCCGTTCTGGCCAGAACAGGAAAATAAAAAAAATATTTATCAGGATATGCAGCACTGGTGCAGGCTTGCATTTCATCATGCTGTTCAATTAGACAAGTAATCAAAATTACTACTTACCCTTTGCAGGAGTTATTAATATGGGATTATTAATGCCAACTGCCATGCGTCTTTACAAAGTTTCCGCTCTGCTTGGCATCCTCATCGTTATCCTGGTTATTAGTTTTTCCTGGATGCGCATCCAGTTATTTGAGAACAGTGTCAGTGCCGTGTTTGAAGATATTGTCATTACCAAGCTTGAGGTCGACGGCCTTAAGCAGGAATTGGTGCATATTAATAAGGTGCTAAATGCTGTCGATAAGTTGGACGATAAAAAGGCAGAGATTATTGTTGATGATATTTCATATACAAATTATGAAATTGAACGATTGCGGAATGATAAAAATAGCATTCAGATTTATATCAAGGAAAAAGAACTGGATTTGATGGGCTCAGATGGCGCCAAGACACATGCTATGAATGAGGTCAGGGTTTTATTCGTGGTTGCCCTGTCTACGCTTGTACTAGGAACATTGCTGGCTGCATTTGGTTGTATTGGCTGGTATTTTAAACTTGAGTTTTTTGAAGAAAGAAGACGACAGCCGCGTTAATGAGTCTTTGTGATGGTTCAAGATTTCAAGCTTAAGGTTTATTTGTTTCAAGGCGGTCTTTAAAAATAACATCCGGTAACCAGCCTGTAAAGAAGTTTATTTTTATAAAATTAGTTTTGGTGTTTTATCTTGACCTTGCTGTTTTTTTCTTCTATAAAAAAATGAATTGATAAATTAATAAAGGGAGGTGGTTTCTGTCATAAAGAATAAACAATGTTCTGAAATTATATTGTTTAACTATTTATAAGGGGTGACCCATGGCTAGAAAATCAATAGCACAGAAAAAGGCAATACGACAGGCCCGAAAGCGTGGCCCGGATCAATCGGTAGTGATTGATATCAAGTCGAGAAATTCCTTCATCGAAACCCAGGCACTAACGCCAAGACCCGCTCCACCCCTCAAAGCAAAAACCCTCTCCCAATCAGAATACATCAACGCAATAAAATCACATAAACTGACTTTTGGAATTGGTCCGGCAGGTACTGGGAAAAGTTATTGTGCGGGTGCTATTGCAGCGGAAGAGCTTGAGGCCAGGCGTATAGAAAAAATTATTATCAGTCGGCCAGCAGTAGAGGCGGGCGAGAACATGGGTTTTTTACCGGGTGATTTGCAGGAAAAATTCGATCCCTATTTCGATGCCTTCCGTGACTGCCTGAATGAACGCATGGGTAAGGGCGCGGTTGAGTGTGGTCTGAAAAATGGCCGGATTGTTGTCTCACCCCTGGCCTATCTTCGAGGCAAGACCTTTAATGATGCCTTTGTGGTGCTGGATGAGGCGCAAAACTGCACCAGTACGCAGCTAAAAATGTTCTTGACGCGAATTGGTGAGAATTGCCGTGTCGTTGTTAATGGTGATTTGAGGCAATCCGATATAGGTCGTAGCTCAGGATTGCAGGATGCTATTGACAGGTTGGGTGGTCTTGATCCAGTATACATCCACGAGTTTGGACATGATGATATAGTGCGTAGCGGCCTGGTAAAAGATATTATTCAGCGTTACGAATATTAATCATCAACTGGTTCAGTTTTTTTTAGTCTGGCCAGTTAAGCTGAATAACAATAATAAACGTTGTTTGTTATTGACAGGGTGCTTCGGCGCCCTTTTTTAATTCTATCCTGGTGTAATTAACTTATGGAACAATTGATGCAGCAGCTACTTGAACAAGGTGCGCTATGGTTGCCGCGAATTACGAGTGCCATACTCATCTTTATTTTTTTCATGGTACTTGCACGAGTATTGAGAAAAATTGTTTTACGTGCAGCAGGCAAGGTAAAACTGGATGAGCACCTGGCCATGTTGCTGGCTCGGGCATTACGCATATCTTTAATTGTGTTTGGTTTTATTACGGCGCTGGGTACGCTGGGTGTTGATATATCCGCACTGGTTGCCGGCCTGGGTTTGACCGGGTTTGCACTGGGTTTTGCGCTCAAGGATACCATTTCAAATCTTTTGTCTGGCGTGCTGATTTTACTCTATCGTCCCTTTGAAGTAGGCAGTCGTATCCAGGTGGCGGGTAATGAGGGTGTCGTCGTGACTATCGACCTCCGTTATACGGAGCTTGAATTTGAAGATAAAAAAATTCTTATCCCCAATGCCAAATTATTCGTAGACCCCATTATCGTGTTGAAACCATAGCCGGTCATGGGTCGCTATCGTGCACCCCAGTCCAGGGGCTCCTGCTATATCACCGCTGAAGGTAAGGCTCGTCTTGTTGAAGAACTGAGCTTCCTCTGGAAAAAACGTCGCCCGGAGGTGGTAAAGGCAATAACAGCGGCCGCCGCCGAAGGTGACCGTTCGGAAAATGCAGAATATATCTATCGTAAAAAAGAGCTGGGTGAAATAGATCGCCGGGTGCGTTATTTATCGAAACGTGTCGAAGAGCTAAAAGTAGTGGATCAGTTGCCCAGTGATGAGACAAAGGTGTTTTTTGGTGCCTGGGTGGCATTAGAGGATGATGACGGTGTGGTATTGAATTACCGAATCGTTGGCCCGGATGAGTTTGATGCGGATAAGGGCTGGATCAGTATCGATTCCCCGGTGGCTATGGCGCTGATGAAAAAGTCTGTTGGCGATGAGGTAAAGGTCATTACCCCAGGTGGTGAGGTCGATTATCTGCTGATCGAGGTGCGATATACGCCTTTTGCCTAAAGAATAATGCCCAGGGGTCGCTACAATTAAGACAGGCTTAATTTTAATAGTGGCTTATGATCCAACAGAGTAAACAATTATTGCTGATCTGCTGTCTGATGCTACTGGTCGAGGTTCAGGCCAGTCAGCGTTTCCAGGCAAATTTCGAGCAGTCACGCTGGGAAACCCAGACCTCGCCGGTTCGATGCGAGCTGAATCACCCGATCCCCCGTTATGGTCGGGGCAGCTTTGTCTATGATGCCGGCGGTGAGCTGGTTTTTACTATGCACATCCAGATGGAGCCACCGATTACCGATAGCGTGGCCAATATGCTGTCTGTGCCGCCCTTCTGGATTCCCGGTAAGCAGAAGGAACTGGCCCAGGTTGGTCTTTCCAAAGGTAAAACCCCTTTCTATGTGAGACGCGACCTGGCCCTGAGAATGCTTTATGAGCTGGAGGCGGGGATGTTCCCGACGCTGCAGTATAAGGACTGGGCCGATCAGCAGGATGATGTGCTGGTAGCCCTGTCATCTGTCAATTTCCGCGAAGTATTACCCGAATTCCAGCAATGCATCAGCCAGTTACTGCCCTATGGCCTGAGTGGTGTGCAGGATGGCATCGTTCGTTTTGGAAGTGGCCGCTACGCGTTGACCAGTGCGGCCAAGGCCGAGCTGGAGCCTATTCGGCTGTTTGCCAGTCAGTTCAAGAATACAAAAATAATTATCGAGGGCCACACGGATAGCCGTGGTCATCGTGATTATAATCAACGCCTGTCAGTACGCAGGTCAGAGGCGGTTTCTAACTATTTGATTTCACAAGGCATTGCTCCTGAACGCATCATCACCAGGGCCTTTGGTGAGCGTACACCCGCCTCCAGCAACCGTTTCCCGGCGGGCAGGGCGATTAACCGTCGCGTCATAGTGAGCCTGAGCAAAACGCCCTAGTTCAGGATAATTTTCCATCTGGGCCATTGCTCCGGTATAATGCGCATCCCAAATCTAATATTGATTATTTAGCGGAGCATGTGCATGTCCAAGGTCAACAAAGTCGTACTCGCCTATTCTGGCGGACTTGATACCTCAATTATCCTTAAGTGGCTGGAAGACAACTACGACTGTGAAGTTGTGACCTTCACGGCGGACATCGGCCAGGGTGAAGAAGTAGAGCCTGCACGTGCCAAGGCCAAGGCGATGGGGATCAAGGAGATCTATATCGAGGACCTGCGTGAGGAATTTGTACGTGATTATGTATTCCCCATGTTCCGTGCCAATGCTATTTATGAAGGTGAGTACCTGCTGGGTACCTCTATCGCCCGCCCCCTGATTGCCAAGCGACTGGTAGAAATTGCCAACGAAACAGGTGCCGATACTATCTCCCACGGCGCAACGGGCAAGGGTAATGACCAGGTCCGTTTCGAACTGGGGGCCTATGCGCTGAAGCCCGGTATCAAGGTGATTGCACCCTGGCGTGAATGGGATCTCAATTCACGCGAGAAGCTCATGGCCTATGCAGAAGAGCACGGTATCGCCGTCGATTTTGCCAAGAACAAGAAGAAATCCCCCTATTCAATGGATGCCAACCTGCTGCATATCTCTTATGAGGGTGGCATCCTCGAAGATCCATGGGCCGAAGCCGAGGATGATATGTGGCGCTGGTCCGTTTCGGCAGAGGCAGCGCCCGACAAGCCGACCTACCTGGAATTAACTTACGAAAAGGGTGATATTGTCGCCATCGATGGTAAGCGTATGACGCCAGCCGAGGTGCTGACTGAACTCAATCGACTGGGTGGTGAAAATGGTATTGGCCGACTGGATATAGTTGAAAACCGTTACGTGGGTATGAAATCACGTGGCTGTTATGAAACTCCCGGCGGCACCATTATGATGAAGGCACATCGTGCGATTGAATCACTAACCCTGGATCGTGAAGTGGCGCACCTGAAAGATGAATTAATGCCGAAATATGCGTCGTTAATTTATAACGGCTACTGGTGGAGTCCAGAGCGTGAAATGCTGCAGAAGATGATCGATGAGTCACAGCTGGTGGTGAATGGCGATGTGCGTGTAAAACTGTATAAAGGTGCGGTTACCGCTGTCGGTCGTCGTTCGGCTACGGATTCATTGTTCGACGAAAAGATTGCAACCTTTGAAGATGATGAGGGCGCATACAACCAGCAGGATGCGGAAGGCTTTATCAAGCTGAATGCACTACGCCTGAGGATTGCTGCAGGACGTCGCAAATAGTTTTATTCCGTTATTGAGGCACCTGTAAAAAACAGGTGCCTCATCTTCAGGCAGATTGAATGATCTGCTTACCTGAAAATTTCTTTAAAGAATTTCTGTGTCTCATCCCATGAGGCCTTATCGGCTTCGGCGTTGTATTCCAGTGGCAGGCCAAATTTTTCACCGAAATTATTAGCACCGGGATTGGTAAAACTGTGTTTTGCACCGGGGTAATTAAAGAAACGGAAATCTACATCGGCTGCATCCATTTCTTTTTTAAGTGCATCAACCTGTTCTGCTTTTACAAAGGGGTCATCGGCACCGTTAAAGACACGAATTTTTGCTTTAATGGGCTGCGGCTCGCTCACTGCCGATGACAGGCTACCATGGAAGCTGGCAACGCCTTTCAGGTCTACACCCATGCGCGCCATATTCAGTACTATGCCGCCACCAAAACAGTAGCCAATCGCGGCGAT
>JAOUMO010000211.1 GCA_029881425.1 Gammaproteobacteria bacterium | reverse complement strand
CCCGCTATTGTCGGCTACCAGCCCACCCTAACCACCGAAGTAGCTGAAATGCAGGACCGTATCCTGTCCACCCGGCAGGGCAATATTACCTCAGTACAGGCGGTGTATGTACCGGCAGATGACATGACCGACCCCGCAGTGAATACCATCCTCAGCCACCTGGATACCACGGTAATTTTATCCCGTATCCAGGCCGGTAAAGGCATATACCCGGCTGTCGATCCTTTACAGTCGAGCAGTTCGTTAATGGATCGACATACCCTGGGTAGCCGGCATTATGCAATTGCCGAGGGGGTGCGTGAACACCTGGCACGCTATAAAGAGCTGGAAGACATTATCACCATGCTCGGTCTCGAGGCATTATCGCCAAAGGACCATAAGGTGGTCCTACGTGCACGTAAGCTACAGCGATATCTAACCCAGCCTTTCTGGTCAACAGCAACCCATAGCGGCATAGCCGGGGTTACTGTACCACTACAACAGACTCTTTCCGATTGTGAACATTTTTTACAGGGCAGGTACGATCAGCTGGACGAGGAACAGTGTTATATGCGCGGCAGCATGGAGGCTATGCACTAATGAAAGTATTTACACTATTACTCCAGGATGCCAGGCATGCGGAAATCATCAACGGTATAAGCTCGTTTGTCGGTGAAGATGCCTCCGGCTCATTTGGTATTCTTGCCGGCCACGCGCGCCTGATGACAACACTGGTCATGGGCCTGGCACGTTATCGTGTTGCCAATGAGCCCTGGCAATATCTGGCACAACCAGGTGCCGTACTTTATTTCCATAATAATCTTCTTAGCATCTGCACCCGTCACTATTTGCGCGACGAAAACTACATGCGCATCAGTAATGACTTACAGCAAAAACTGCTGGCCGAAGAACAGGAACTGGCAGCAGTCAAAAACAACCTGCAACGCATGGAAAAAGAAATTCTCAAACACATGTGGGCATTGCGACGAGGCGAAGGCTAAGCCATGAACCCACAACAGCAGCTACATAAACAGGTCGAACAACAGGCGCGTCGCATGAAGCAGGCAGAACAGGATAAACCGACGCTGATTGGCCAGACAATTTATGTCGGTATGCTGGGTTTATTATTTGTACTACCCGTAATCGGTGGCGCCTATTTAGGGCTCTGGCTGGATGATATGTCATCCGGTTATTCGGTTCGCTGGACCATCAGCCTGATTTTATTAGGCGTTTTCATCGGCCTATTTAACGTGTATTACTTCATCAAGGAATAAGTTCATGGGTGAAGACAGTCTATTTATACTGCCCCTGTTTAACCTGGGACCAGTACAACTCACCAGTACTGTGATAACCACCTGGGTGATGATGGCTATCATCGGTGGCTTTGCATGGCTGGCTACACGCCGCCTGCAGATGAAACCCGATCGCCTGCAAACACTACTTGAAGCGATGGTGTCACTGATTGAAGAATCCATTCGCGGCATTGCCCCCCAGCATGTACAACAGATCATGCCGTTTATTGGAACCCTCTGGGTATTTATTGTAATAGCCAATTTAACAGGTCTGATCCCCGGCATGCATTCACCCACACGGGATTTATCAACTACGGCCGCACTGGCATGCCTGGTTTTTCTCTCGGTACACTGGTTTGGTATTCGCATACAGGGCCTGAAAAATTATCTACAACATTACTTACAACCCAGTCCGATTCTATTGCCGTTTCACATCATCAGTGAAATGACCCGCACCATTGCGCTGGCCGTACGCCTGTTCGGCAACATGATGAGCCTGGAAATGGTCGCCCTGCTGATTCTACTGGTAGCCGGCTTCCTGGTACCTGTACCGATACTCATGCTGCACATAGTTGAAGCCCTGGTACAGGCCTATATCTTCGGCATGCTGGCACTGATCTATGTCGCCGGCGGTCTGCAATCTCAACAACGTCGACAACAAAAACAAGGAGTAAGCGATGCCTGATTTAACTGTCTTTGTGCAAGTCTCTACGGTAGCGGCCATTATTGGCATTGCCCTGGGCGTGATGATACCGGCCATCGCCATGGGCTGGGCAATCAGTCGTGCAATGGATGCACTGGCACGTCAACCGGAGGCGGAGCGCTCTATTATGCGCACCCTGTTTATCGGCCTGGCGATGATCGAATCACTGGCTATTTATGTACTGGTCATCGTCCTGATTGTGCTATTCCGCAATCCCCTACTTGAATACCTGGTGAAATAAACCGGGTGAATATATTGTTAAAAAGGAGCACGGACATTGGAACTTAACTGGTCCACCTTTGTGTTAGAAATTTTCAATTTCCTGGTCCTGTTGTGGATACTGAAACACTTTTTGTATCAGCCACTACTGGAGATGATTGCGCGACGCCGTGCAGCCATTGAAAACCAGCTAACAGAAGCAGAACAACAGCATGCAAAAGCCGATGCATTAAAACAGCAATATGAATCGCGCCTCGCTGACTGGGAACGGGAACGCCAGAAAGCGATGGACAAGCTGATGCGTGAAATTGAACACCACCGATCCATCCAGCTTGAAAAATTAAAATCTGAACTTGCACAGGAAGCAGAAAAAAGACGCGTTGCAGAATCAAGGCAGCAGCAACAAACCCTACATGACATCGAACAACGTGCACTGCAACAGGCTGCAGAGTTTTCCTCGCGATTACTCGCAGAGGCAGCAGGGCCGGAACTGGAAAACCGTTTATTCGAATTATTACTGGATGGCCTGAACGCCATGCCGGCTGAACAGATCAGTGCACTCAGTAATGAATGGGGGACGGCGCCTGAGCTGATTCGTGTCAACAGTGCATACCCACTGGCTGATCATCAACGGCAACAGCTTGAAGCTACCCTATCCAGGGTAACCGGCCTGTCAGTACCTGTTCACTATGAACAGGACACACAGTTATTAGCCGGATTAAATATCATCATCGGCGCCTGGTTACTGCAACTCAATGTACGTGATGAACTACAGGGCTTTAAAGAATTTACCCATGTTGAGCACTAATTTAAAAACGACTGAATTAATTAATCGGCAGGCTGACTGGTTAAAAGGCTATCGCCCAGAGATGCGCATCAAAGAACAGGGCAAGGTCATTTCCATCGGTGATGGCATTGTCTGGATCAGTGGCCTGCCGATGGCGGCGATTGATGACATACTGGTATTTGCAGATGGCAGTCGTGCCATGGTATTTGACCTGACTGAACAGCAGGTCGGCGCCGTACTGCTACAACAGACGGAGAAGTTAACCGCCGGCACCACCGTCTGCCTCACCGACAAGCTACTCAGCGTGCCCGCAGGTGACAGTC
>JAOUMO010000054.1 GCA_029881425.1 Gammaproteobacteria bacterium | reverse complement strand
TGAATCCCGGTCGCCAGCATCATTATCCAGCTGGTCATCACTGTGCTGAACGCTTAAATCGAGAGAAGGGTAGTGTCCCGACTGTTCTATATCGACCTGTTTCTGTGCTGCTTCAAATGCAAGCTGCGCTGCCTGTAATGTCAGGTTGTTGGCTATTGCTGTGTCTGTCCACTGCCGGATGTCATTAGGCTGGGGGATAACTAATGGCACATTATCACTGAGTGGTGATACGTTTTGGTCAAGCGGTCCGATTAAACTACGCAGAGCTTCTTTGCTGATGTCGAGTTTATTATCGGCACTGATCTGTTGCGCCACGGCGATGTCGTATTGTGCCTGTGATTCCTTGACATCGGTAATGGCAATCAGGCCCACTTCAAAACGCTTCCGTGTCTGTTCAAGCTGTCGTGCAATGGCCTGTTTTTCGGCTACTGCAAATTTCACATTATCAGCGGCGGCCAGCACATTGTAATAGACATTGGCTACACGCAGGATCAGTGCCTGTCGTGCCGCTTCAATTTCTGCCTTTGCCGTTGCGATATTGATATCGGTTTGCTGTAGTAGCTTGTAGTTGCTGTGGTTATAAATGGACTGGGTCAGTGACAGTGTATAGCCCTGGGTATCGCTATCCGACGAGCCATTGGGGATGGATGCAATGGTGCTATTACTGATGTCCTGCTGGTTTTGCGTGGTATATACGGCGAGCGAGATATTGGGCAGTAGTGCCGCCTCACTCAGGCCACGGCTTTGCAGTACCGCCTGGTAGCTATATTCTGCGGCCTGTATTTCCGGGTCATTGGTTTTTGCCCGTTGCAGTGCTTCAGCAAAATCCAGTGCAATGGCAGTTTGACTGATGACAGTGAGTAAAAAAAAACTGATCAGGTGTTTTTTGCGTAGCATTAGTGCGTTTACCTAGAAGTTGAATGTGGCGGGTGTTTCTGCGTGGCATAGCGCCTTGATAGAGGTTTCGAACAGGTACTGGCTGGCCCATGCATTGTCATCGGTACGCGTGACCAGGTAGGCAACCATCACCGGGTCTGTGCCGGTGATAACGAATAATCGACCATCGGGTTTTAGTGCCTGCTTATAAGCCTGTGGGATATCGGCCATTGAGCCGGTGATGGCAATTACATCATATTTTTTATTTAGTTCAGCAGGTTCCGTGGCATCGGCTACGCTCAGGCTGATATTGAATACACCCTGGGAGACCAGGCTTTCGGCTGCACGGGTGGCAATGGCCTGGTTAATCTCAATACTGTCGACATGGGCACCGAGGCTGGCCAGGCAGGCGGTAATAAAACCACTGCCGGTACCGATCTCGAGGATTTCATCTTCGGGCCGTATATCGAGTGCCTGTAGCATGCGTCCCTCGACCACGGGGTGCATCATCACCTCGCCATCCCCCAGTGGAATGGCGGTATCGGCATAGGCCAGGTTTTTGTAGGTCTCGGGGACGAAGTCTTCGCGGTGTATGGCTTCCAGGAGTTGGAGGATTCTGGGATCCAGTACATCCCAGGGGCGAACCTGCTGTTCAACCATGTTGTGACGCGCCTCATGCAGATTGACTGTACTCATATTTAATTCCCCGAAAAGCCTGCGGTTAATGATGTTCTTTTGTCTGATTCTAACCTGTGCGTGCAATCAAGGGTAGGTTTGTTAGTTGATTAGGGATAAACTAGTGAGCGATTTTATCAAGAGGCTAGGGGTGCCGTAATGGCTGAGAGAAACCCTTAGAACCTGAACCGGTTAATACCGGCGTAGGAAAGCTTCGGTGTCCCCCCTGTATATCCGTTGCTGCCTCATCAATACCCTGAGGAACAGTTTAATGAGTGCAATTCCAGAAGATTTCATTAGCAGGACGGCGAAGCTGTCTGAAGAAGTGACCCGCCCGTTCAGTAATTCCAGGAAGATTTATGTACAGGGCTCACGGCCCGATATCCGTGTCGGCATGCGTGAAATCCAGCAGACCGATACCTCGGCAGAGCTGGGCTTTGAAGTGAATCCTCCGATCACGGTTTATGATACCTCCGGTCCCTTTACGGACCCGGATATGGATATTGACCTGATGAAGGGCATGCCCGATGTGCGTGCTGGCTGGATAGAAGAGCGTGGCGACACGGAACTGCTCGATGGCCCGACCTCAGAATTTGGTACCCAGCGACAGAATGACCCGGAGCTGTCGCATCTACGCTTCGAGCATATCCGCCAGCCCCGTCGCGCCAAGGCCGGTAAAAATGTGTCGCAGATGCACTATGCGCGCCAGGGTATCATCACTCCGGAGATGGAATACGTGGCGATCCGTGAAAACATGCGCCTTTCCGAGCAGCGCAAGGATCCCGCTTACAGTAAATTGCTGCGCCAGCACAAGGGTGAAAACTTCGGTGCCAGTACCCCGGATGAAGTGACGCCGGAGTTCGTGCGTGATGAAATTGCCCGTGGCCGTGCCATTATCCCCTGTAATATCAATCACCCTGAGCTGGAACCGATGATTATCGGCCGCAACTTCCTGGTGAAGATCAATACCAATATCGGTAATTCCGCTGTCACCTCATCGATCGAGGAAGAAGTGGAAAAAATGGCCTGGTCGGCACGCTGGGGTGGCGATACCCTGATGGACCTGTCCACCGGTAAGAATATCCACGAAACCCGCGAGTGGATCTTGCGTAATGCGCCTATGCCGATTGGTACCGTGCCGATTTACCAGGCACTGGAAAAGGTCAACGGCAAGGCCGAGGACCTGAGCTGGGAAATCTTCCGCGATACGCTGATCGAGCAGGCCGAGCAGGGCGTGGATTACTTTACCATCCATGCCGGTGTGCGCCTGCAGTATGTGCCATTAACCGCTGATCGCGTCACCGGTATCGTCTCCCGCGGCGGCTCGATCATGGCCAAGTGGTGCCTGGCGCATCACCAGGAAAATTTCCTCTACACCCATTTTGAAGACATCTGTGAAATCATGAAGGCCTACGATGTCGCCTTCTCCCTTGGTGATGGCCTGCGTCCCGGCTCACTGGCCGATGCCAATGATGCGGCCCAGTTCGGTGAACTGGAGACCCTGGGCGAGCTTACAAAAATTGCCTGGCAGCACGATGTGCAGGTAATGATCGAGGGCCCCGGCCACGTGCCGATGCAGATGATCAAGGAAAATATGGAGAAGGAACTGGAAGACTGCTTTGAAGCGCCTTTCTATACCCTCGGCCCGCTGACCACCGACATAGCGCCGGGTTATGACCATATTACCTCCGGTATAGGAGCGGCCAATATCGGCTGGTACGGCTGTGCCATGCTCTGCTACGTGACCCCCAAGGAACACCTGGGGCTGCCGAACAAGGCGGACGTGCGAGAAGGTATTATCACCTACAAGATTGCCGCCCATGCCGCGGATCTGGCCAAGGGGCACCCCGGCGCGCAGATCCGTGACAATGCCATGTCCAAGGCGCGTTTTGAATTCCGCTGGGAGGACCAGTTCAACCTCGGCCTGGATCCTGAAAAGGCCCGTGAATTCCATGACGAGACCCTGCCCAAGGACTCCGCCAAGGTGGCCCACTTCTGCTCCATGTGCGGTCCTCACTTCTGTTCCATGAAAATCAGCCAGGATGTGCGTGAATATGCCAAAGAACACGGTATAGATGAACAGGCTGCGCTACAGAAGGGCATGGAAGAAAAGTCCATCGAGTTTGTTCGCAAGGGCGCGGAAATTTACAGCAAGAGTTGATGCCCGTGGTGCAGGTCGGTCTTGCTCCGGCCTGCGCTATTTAGTTTTGTATACACATTTCGACTGATGCTCATTCAGTCCGTTGTTTTCCAGTATCAATATTTGCCTCCAGCCTCTGCAGATACTGGATTTAACTGCTAAATTCATTGTAATACTATTAGTTATGGCTCCCCCGCTGAAAATTTATGTCTGATTATTCCCATATCCTTAAAAAACAGATTGCTGATCACCTGCACAGTTTTGATGCAGAGGCGATACAGGGATTTATCAATGCCGTTAACGAGTCTTATAAAAAATTTGATATGGATCAGCGCACGCTTGAACACTCGCTGACTATGAGCGCCAGGGAACTGGTGCAGGCCAATGAGGAAATCAGCGCGGTATTCCAGGCTATACCTGATCAGTTATTTCACCTGGATAAAGAGGCCCGTATTATTAGTTATCAGTCGGGCCACTGTGAGCACTATTATATTCGTAGTGAACGATTGATAAACCAGTTGTTGTATGAGGTGATAGATCCGGAGGTTGTCGATAAGTTCAGTATTTGTATCAAACAGGTTTTGCATCGTGGCATGGCCGAAAATTTTGAATTTGTCATCGTCCACGACAGGAAAATTTATTATTACGAAGCCCGTTTAATGCCCCTCAAGGATGGGCAAATACTGGCCCTGGTGCGGGATATCACTGAACGCAAACTGGCCAGTGACCAGATTGCCTATCTTGCTTATCACGATAGCTTAACGGGGCTGCCAAATAATCGTTTATTTAAAGACCGACTGGGACAGGCTATTTCACATGCCAAAAGAAATAAAAAAATTCTTGCCGTCATGTTCCTTGATCTTGACCGTTTTAAACTAATCAATGACACCATGGGTCATGGTATTGGTGACCAGTTGCTACAGGTTACCTCAGACAGGCTGACAGAGAGTGTACGTGATACGGATTCAGTAGCATTCAATCGTATTGCCATGAGCTCGTCCGTGGCACGTCTCGGGGGTGATGAGTTCACGGTGCTACTGGAGGATATTGATGACATAGTCGCGGTTAACCGGGTAGCCAAACGAATCATTGATAATGTGAGTCGCCCCCTGTTTTTAAATAATCATGAACTCTATATTTCAACCAGTATTGGTATTGCGGTTTATCCCAATGATGGTGAAGATGTCGATGCCCTGTTAAGGAATGCAGATTCAGCGATGTATTATGCAAAGGACGAAGGGCGTAATAATTTCCAGTTTTTTACCGGCTCCATGAACAAGACATCCATGGAACAGCTGGTGCTGGAAAACAGCTTGCGTAAGGCGTTACAGAATAATGAACTGTTTTTACATTACCAGCCGCAGATTGACATAAAGAGCCAGAAAATTACCGGTGTCGAAGCACTGATTCGCTGGAAACATCCAGAGAAAGGCTTTATATCACCGGCTGTTTTTATACCGGTTGCGGAAGATACCGGGTTGATTATGGAGATTGGTGAATGGGTAATAACCGAGGCCTGTAAGCAGGGGGCGAAATGGGTAAAGGCAGGTTATAAACCGATTAAAATGTCTGTGAACCTGTCGGCGAAACAATTAAAGGCCGATCACCTGTGCGAATTTATTTCTAATATCCTGACCAATACGGGTATGCAGGCCGAATACCTGGGCGTTGAGCTCACGGAAACGGCGATTATCATGGAGCCTGAAATGGCCCTGGCACGATTAAAGGAAGTGAAGGCGCTGGGTGTTGAACTTTCCATGGATGATTTTGGAACCGGTTATTCTTCATTGAGTTACCTAAAGCGTTTCCCAATTGATGTTCTAAAAATAGACCAGAGTTTTATTCGAGATATAAAAGTAGATCAGGAAAGTGCCTTATTGGTAAAGGCCATTATTGCAATGGCGCACGGTATGGGTATGGAGGTCGTAGCTGAAGGTGTAGAACAGCAGGAACAACTGGAGTTTCTACGTGTAAATAATTGCGATACCATGCAGGGCTATTTCTTTAGTCGACCGGTGGCAGCTAATGAAATTGATGTGATGCTGGAAAAAAATTAATCGTCCTCGGGTAATTTTATTTTTTCCATTAAGTAACATAAACAGTCCTGGCGTATGGCCGTGGTGTTTACCGTCAGCATTGAAGGCATAACGGGCTTTCTCAATACAATTTCATTGTCCTTGTATTCAAAATAGTCTCGTCCCACCTCGCGCTCATGATCATCATATACCAGCAGGTAAGCCGTACTTTCAGGTTCGATATAGGCAAATGCCTTGCCCGGTTCCAGTTCGCAGAAATTATACATTTCAATTTCCGGATAAAGATTAATCGTCGCATCATCGGAAAAACCGAAAGAATAACTATCGGGTATAGTGACACGTGCTACGGTATGGAACAGCTTGATATGCTCGGGGACGTCACGGGGTATTGATTCAAGGCCAAGGCATTTATCAATATAGCTGTAGGCGTGATCAACACTACCGGCTTCACCGGACATGCCGCATTCCAGTGTGACCGCAGGGCACAGCTCAGCAAATGCGGCTGACTGTACGCCCTTTGGGGTGGTGAAATAAACCACGGTATTACTGAACATACCGGCCAGTGACATATATTGTTTGTCCAGCGTAGTAATGCAGGCATAGTGAGGATTGCGCCCGGTATTATTGTGTATGTCGATGCTGGCAAATACATTTTTCTGGCGCATGATGTCAGTGATGTTTTTCATCATGTGGGCCTCGGCCAGGAAGTCTTCATGGGTGCCGGGCCAGATGCGATTAAAATCAGTCTGTCTTTCCAGGCGCCGTTGATTTTCTTTTGCCGCCTCCGGATTGCCAATAAAAATTGACAGGCTACGCGGCAGTGCCTGTGTTTTATATTTCGCCAGTAATTTTTGTAGCGCAAGAAAACCAGTGGTTTCATTGCCATGCAGTAAGGTGCAAATAAACAGGGGTTGTTCATTGGTGCCCTGCAGGTGGATCAGGGTGGGTTTTTGCAGGAAGTCGAAGAGATCCTCAACCTTGATTGTGAGTAGTTCCTCAGGCAATTCAAACAGTTCATTAAACATGGTGGTCAGCTGTCCTGGTAATCCCAGCTATGTACAGGCATATTTGTTTGCTGGTTGCGGTAATAGTTTTCAGTCAGGCGTTGCATATCAAAGCCCTGGTGTTTAATAAATGCGCGTTGCCAGTCACTGCCGGTCTGGTTGTGTTCTGCACGGGCTTCAATAATTCCCAGGTAATAGTCAATATCTGCTTCATTAATGCCCAGGTCACGCAGGCCTGTTTCGGCTTCGTCGAGTAAACGGTTTAATAGTAAGTGGCGAATGCTGCAGCGTTCGCAGCCGGGCCAGTTTATACGGTCATTTATACCATGCTGGGCCGCGGTATAAAAATTATCCCTGGCCAATGCAAACTCAATTTGGGTTTCGGCGGGAATATCTCGTGTCGCATAAAAATGTACCAGTCCAAAGAATAGTGCCATGTTGGCAATATTATCCGGCACACTGGGCCCGCTGGACATAACGCGTTGTTCGATACGCAAATGGGGTGTGCCATCGGCATTAAATCCAATTAATGGACGATTCCAGCGCCAGATGGTGCCATTGTGTAAGCTAAGGTGTTTTAGTTCGTTTGCACCACTATCAAAAGGCATAGGTAGCAAAATAGGAAAGTGCTGCAAATTTTCTTCAAAGCATTCGAACAGGGAATGGCGCGCATAAGATGTGCCAAAACTAACCCTGTGCACAGGGCCCTGTGCGGCGCCGTTAAAGCCGCCCACATCCACTGATTGTTGAATACCGGGATGCGTGTTTCTGACCAGAGGTCTCTGCCAAACAGGAAGGGAGAATTGGCACCTATCGCAACCAGTGGTGCAGAAATGATAATCGAGGCATTGTAATAGCGTACGGCAAGATCCTGAGGCACCTGTAAATGAATTTGTAGCGAGGTGGCAGCCGCTTCCATCATGACATTTTTATGGATACTCTTTAGTGCTTCCCTGCCGGAGATGTTGAGCTGGAAATCCCTGCCCTGACGTTGCTGTATAACCTGTTCATTGAGCGCGCGATAACGCTCCAGTGGTGAAATGTTTTTCAGCGTAAGGTGCTCCGCTGTCAGTGTCGGCAGTATGCCGGTACTGATGAGATGGCATTGCAGTTCTGATGCAACGGACTGGCAATAGTGCCAGTGCTGCTGAAAGGTCTTCTCAAAGTCCGATAGCATCGTACGCGTGACGCGATGTGGTTCTGCATTGAGTTCAATATTAAATTGTGCCAGTTCATGAGTGAGCAGGGGCGAGTCGGCAGCCTCAAGAAAGGCCTGGTTGGATGGGCTGGGCTGAAAACGGGTATCGGTGAGCCAGGCCTCGAGTTCATAACCGGCCACCAGCTCGCTGTTATCGAAGCGATGCTCGTTGAACCAGTCACCGAGCAGCCGTGTCTCTTGCTCAAGGCATTGAGAAAAGTGCCTGGTATCGGCATGGCTAAAGTGGCTGGTTTTGATTTCCTGGCCCATTTCGATCTTCTTCTGACAGACTCCCATATATACTAGTAAATAGTGTAGTTGAACTCGCTTTAATTATTCTATTGCATTTTAAGTGATTGAAATTTAATGTTTATTTAAGAAGGTGCGTAAAAAATATAAGCTAGAAAAAAGACAAAAGCTTAATTAATCTATTAAGTTTGAGTGAAATATCACAAAAACATTGTACATGGTTGATTTTTATGAGGTATTATTTTAAATATCTGCTATGATCACTAACAATAACCAGAATTAACCGGCGACTGGCCAGGTATGAGGATGTGATAAATGAATTTTAAACAGACGATGCGAGTATTGCTTTCTACAACGCTAATCTGCGGATTTTCTGCAGTAAACGCGGCTGAAGGGGTCAGTTTTTATTATGGTGCCGGTTTGGGTGCGATGCAGCTCAAAGATAAACCTGCTGCGGGTGGTGAGTTTTCTACCGCAGGCGTGGGAGAAATTTTTGTTGGTTTTGAGGAGCGGGGCTGGGCATTTGAAATTAGCCGTATGGCTTCTATTGATGCAAGTACCACAATAGCACTGCTTGGTGATGTCGAAGACCGTGAATATAGTGCTTCTGGTGATCAGATGTCATTGTCTTACCGTACCGTTGAAAGAAACGGTATATATTACAAAATCAAGTATGGCAAGATGGAATCAGACACAACCCTGATTTCAAAAGATGTGGGTGGTACGGATCAAAAATTTACTGTTGATGATACCCTTTACGGTGTTGGCATGGGTATGCGAATAAATCGTGAAGACCGTCTGGAACTTGAGTATGCTTATTTTAAAGCAAGTACCGACTATAGCTCAGCGGCCCACATAATAAATCTACGTTATATATTTGGTGGCTCCAAGCCTTAATCGAATAAACACGTGAGTCTCTTGAAAAGCTGGTTTGTCTTTACAAGCCGGCTTTTTTTAGTGCTTCGAGTCGCTCATAGGTGCCAATATCCTGCCATTGGCCCGCATAATACTCGGCGCTAATCAGCCCTCGTTCCAGGTGTTGTCTAATTAATGGTGCAAGTGGAAATGCTGGTTCGGTCTGTCCGGAGAAAAATGCCTTTGTATAAATGCCAATGCCGCTGAAGGTGTATTTGCTATCGCCTGATGGCGACAATTTATTATTTTTTAAATAAAAATCCCCCGTTGTATTGTGTTCAGGGTTATCGACAAGAATTAAATGCGCCAAGTCTTCAGGCTGGTAATTATATAATTTTGTGTAGGGATAATCACAGAAGATATCACCATTGATGACCAGGAAGGGGGCGTCGCCGAGTAAGGGTAGCGCCTTAAAAATACCACCACCGGTTTCCAGTGCCTTTTCGCCTTCGTCAGAATACATAATATTGAGTCCGTAGGCTGAGCCGTCACCGAGTGTCTCTATAATCTGCTGGCCCAGCCATGCAACATTGATGACAATATCTTTAAAGCCTGCATTGGCCAGGTTATACAAATGATATTCAATTAAGCGGTGTTTCCCTGCCTGTAGTAATGGCTTCGGGGTGTGATCCGTCAGGGGGCGCATGCGTTCGCCGCGACCGGCAGCCAGGATCATTGCCTTCACTGGATCATTTCCAGTATTTTCTGGTCGGCATTAATATCCAGCTGGTGCAGTAGATCGAGGAAATCCTGTAATTCTTCGTAGCGGGAGCAGGCGTCAATGATATAAGTGAGTGTGCGTGGAATATCATCGAGGTAACCTGGTTTGCCATCACGATAATTAAGTCGTGCAAAAATACCGGTAGCCTTCAGGTGACGTTGCACCCCCATCAAATCAAACCAGTGAACAAATTGCTCTACGTCGATATTTTTTGTTAACGGATTGTGTTGCAGGAAATAATTCAACCAGTTAATGACCTTGTGTCGCGGCCAGGCGATGTAACAGTCTTTGAGTAGTGACACCAGGTCATAAGTAATCGGTCCCATTACGGCATCCTGGAAATCAATCACACCGGGATTGTCTGTATCGGTCAGCATCAGGTTTCTGGAATGAAAGTCACGGTGAACAAATACACAGGGTTGGGCCAGAGCATTTTGTGCCAGCAAGGCAAAACCCTGGTCCAGTATTTCCTGTTGCTGTGGTGTGAGCTGGATGTGTAAATGTGTGCCCAGGTACCAGTCACGAAACAGGTTCATCTCGTTGTGTAATAACGTGTCATTGTACGACGGTAAATGATTTTGCAGGGGCTGCATTTTTATAATGCTATCCATGGCATCCTGGTACATGGCATCGGCACTGACTTTATCGAGTAAATCCAGATAATCCCTTGTGCCAAGATCACTGATCAACATAAATCCTTGTTCCTGGTTCCAGTGATAGATGTGCGGTGCCTGTACACCAGAGGCCTCGATCATGGTGGCAATATGCACAAAGGGTTCGCAGTTTTCTTTTTCTGGTGGTGCATCCATGGCGATCCATGTCTGCTGCTCGGAAATTACCCTGAAATAGCGCCTGAAACTGGCATCAGCCGAGGCGACTTCAATTTGAAAGGGGGGTAAAGATAATTGGTTCTTCAGCCAGTCTTCGAGTTGTTCTAATCGATGATCGTTGGACATAAATGAATTTGGATTTTTTGTTATACTGTTCGTGGTAGTGTATCAGTGAAATAGCCTGTCTGCTATAGAGGGCATTGGCGAGGAGTTTAGGTAATGAAAAAACCAGTCGTGGTGATAGGTATGGGTGAAATGGGCAGTGTGTTTGCCCGTGGTTTTTTGCGCCTGGGACAGCCGGTGTATCCCGTGGTAAAAAGCAGTGATATGGCTGCAATCGCCAGGGAGATTCCTGAGCCTGAACTGGTGCTGGTGGCGGTGGCTGAGAATGACCTGCAAGATGTACTGAACTCGATACCCTGGAACTGGCGCGACTGTCTGGTACTGTTACAAAATGAGTTATTGCCCGCTGACTGGGAACAGCATGGGTTTGAAAATCCAACGGTTATCTCTGTCTGGTTTGAGAAGAAAAAAGGCCAGGATTCAAAAGTGATTATTGCCTCACCTGTGTACGGTCCCCATAGCCAGACTGTCGTCGATGCACTGGCAGCGATTGATATTGCCTGCAGGCCCCTGTCATCCGAAGATGAGTTGTTATTCGAACTGGTGGCAAAAAATGTGTATATCCTGACGACGAATATCGCTGGCCTGAAGACCGGTGGTACGGTGGGCGAGTTGTGGCGTGATCACCAGGCATTTGCCAAACAGGTCAGCCATGAGATTATCCAGATCCAGCAGGCGCTCACGGGTAAAACCTTTGATGCGGAACAGTTAATTGCTGCTATGGTTAAGGCCTTTGAAGGCGACCTGGAACACAGGTGTATGGGGCGTAGTGCGCCGGCGCGATTAAAGCGTGCACTGGAGCAGGCAAAGAGACTGGGTACCAGTGTGGAAAAACTGATCGATATTTCGGCAACCGCGAATACCTGAGTTGATTTCAAAGAAATGGGCTAACGCAAAGTCGCAAAGAGCACTAATAAGAAATAATTATAGATTATTTACAGCTATGGTCAGGATGGGGAGTAGTCGGCCGCACAGAGGATTAATATTTTGTGACCTTTGCGTGCTTTTTATCTCTGCGATTTCGCGTTAGTTTTTTTCTATTCAACTAGCTCGCGCCCAGTACCAGCAAAGGCTCCTTACCTTCTTCGATACGGGTATGCGCAATCGCGGCATATTCGACTTTCAGTTTGCTATACACATTGTCGAGTGACATGCCCAGTACCCTGCTGGCAATAGCGCGTATCACGCCTGCGTGGGCAACGATTAAAACATGCTGGCCATGGTGCTGTTGCAGGATGCGTTGATAGGTATCCCATACCCGTGCTGCAAATTCATCGAGGGGTTCTGCGCCCGGCGGACGATTATTGACCGGGTCCCTGAGGAAGCGTTCCAGTGCACTGCCATCATTGTGCCTGATGTCATCCGGGGTGCGGCCCTCCCAGCTACCAAAGCCGATTTCTTTTAGATTGTCTTCAGTCGTAAATTCAATACTCAGCGTATCGGCCAGTGCCTCGGCAAAACGGTGGCAGCGTGACAGGGGCGAGGTGATGATATGTTCCCAGCCGGGCTTATCCGGTACCGCATTCCACATCTGTTGCCAGCCGGTTTTGCTCAGGGGGTCATCAACGCTGTGGCCGCGGTAGCGGCGACCGCCCTCCGGTTCGCCGTGTCGAATAATATCGATGTAGGTGGTCATGTTGTCTGTATTTACCCGTTGTTATCTTATGCTGTCCAGCCCAGCAGGGTCAGTATAGCGATGACCGCCAGCCAGACGACCAGTGTCCTTAGCACCAGTGCACGGGTGGAATGGATACAGGACGTCTCTTCACCTGGCGTGCAATCTTTGAGCGCACCCAGGCCAGCCGTTACCAGCGTGTTGTAATTGCATTCAGCCAGTTCATCTGGGCTGCATTT
>JAOUMO010000210.1 GCA_029881425.1 Gammaproteobacteria bacterium | reverse complement strand
TGGCATCGCTGATGCCCCGATAGATATAATCACGACCGGCAAGCAGCAATTCAGCCTCCTGGTCGATGGCGATGTCAACAAGGGATTTGGGCGCATTCAGCCCGCCATAAATGGCGGGGCGATGCGGGCGAAATATACCCGCCTTTTCAATCGCAATGGTTTCGATATCGCTCCCCAGCCAGTCCGTATGATCTATATCAACCGTGGTCACCAGGGCCACGTCCGGGTGAATCACATTGACCGCATCGAGGCGGCCACCCAGGCCCACTTCGAGCACCACCACATCGAGTTTCATGCCGGCAAAAATAAGCAGTGCCGCCAGTGTACCAAATTCAAAATAGGTTAATTCTTTATCGCCCCGCGCCTGGTCGATCCGTTCAAATGCCGCACACAGGCTTTGATCATCAATATCTTGACCGTTAACGCGAATGCGCTCGTTGTAGTGAAACAGGTGGGGCGAGGTGTAACAGCCGACACTGTAGCCACCGGCCCGCAATATGGATTCCAGCATCGCCACCGATGAGCCCTTGCCATTGGTGCCGGCAACGGTAATCACCGGGCAGGCAAAGTGGTTGGGCAACGAGAGGGACTCGAGCACCGCCTGCACACGGTCGAGACCAAGATCAATGGTTTTGGGATTCAGGCTTTCCTGCCAGCTGAGCCAGTCCGGGAGTGAATTAAATCGCAAGAGTGTTCCGTTTTAGAGATTTCAACGCAAAGTTGCAAAGGGCGCAAAGCGACTTATCTATTTTTCTTGCCCTGCGGGGAAAAACAAATAATGCTTTGCCCTGCGTCTTAGCCGCTTTGCGATAGATTGTATATTTACGCCGCAGGTTTGTTCTGCATCATAGTGACCAGGCCGGCAATACGATCACGCATATCACGACGGTCGACGATCATATCGATTGCACCGTGCTCCAGCAGGAACTCACTGCGCTGGAAACCCTCAGGCAAAGTTTCACGCACGGTCTGCTCGATAACACGCGGACCGGCAAAACCAATCAATGCATTAGGCTCACCAATATTGATATCACCCAGCATCGCCAGGCTGGCTGAGACACCACCCATGGTGGGATCGGTCATCACCGAAATAAAGGGAATACCATGTTTTGATAACTTCTGCAGCACGGCACTGGTCTTTGCCATCTGCATCAGCGAGAACAGTGCCTCCTGCATACGCGCACCACCGGATGCCGAAAAACAGACCAGGGGTATATTATTTTCCAGTGCCACATTGGCCGCACGTACAAACTTCTCACCGACCACGGACCCCATGGAGCCACCCATGAATTTAAATTCAAAGGCCACGGCAACCAGAGGTACGGATTTGACCTGGCCCTTGATGGCGATCAGCACATCGTTTTCATCGGTACTTTTCTGTGCCTGGGTAATACGATCCTTATACTTTTTACTGTCCTTGAATTTCAATATATCCAGTGGCTGGAGATTGGCTGCAATCTCCTCCCTGGGCGATTCATCGAGAAAACCCTCCAGGCGACGGCGCGCACCCATGCGCATGTGGTGGCTACACTTCGGACAGACTTCCTGGTTACGCTCCAGCTCTGCACGATAAAGCACCGCATTACAGGCATCACACTTTGTCCACAAGCCTTCGGGTACCGAGCCCTTATCACTGCCTTCGGTACGAATACGTGAAGGCATTAATTTTTCAAACCAGTTCATGTTAGATTCACCTAAATTAAATCTCATCCATCGCAGTGCGCATGGATGATATCAAGCCACAGACCTCAGCAGAAATCTTTTGCGGGTCCGATGCATTTTCTGCAACGTGTTTAACAATTGCACTACCGACTACTACGGCATCGGCGGCACCAGCCACCTGTTTTGCCGTTTCGGCATCACGAATACCAAAGCCGACACCCACGGGAATATCGGTGTGGCGACGAATTTGTTGTACCTTGTCTACGACACTGTCCACATCGAGATTGGCCGCACCGGTCACACCCTTCAATGATACATAATAAACAAAACCACTGGCCATATCGCAAATGAGTTTAATGCGTTCATCGGTACTGGTGGGTGCCAGTAGAAAAATCATGTCGATTTCATTGGCCTTGAGTTCGACCACCAGGTCCTCACCTTCTTCCGGTGGCAGATCAACCAGGATAACACCGTCGGCACCAGCTGCTTTAGCCGCCTCGGCAAACACCCTGTAACCCATCACCTCGACCGGGTTCAGGTAACCCATGAGTACCACGGGGGTCTCATTATCCTGCTGGCGAAACTCGCTGACCATAGCCAGCACATCAGTAAGGCTTACATTGTGTAGCAGTGCCCGTTCACAGGCGGCCTGAATCACCGGGCCTTCGGCCATGGGATCAGAAAAGGGTACGCCCAGTTCGAGGATACTGGCACCGGCTTTCACCATGTCATGCATCAAGTTAACGGTCACGGATGGCTGTGGATCACCGGCCGTAATAAAGGGGATCAGTGCCTTTTTCTGCTGGCTTTTAAGATTGGCAAAGGCCTGTTTTAATCTACTCATTTTTTATAACTCACAAACGAATGCCTTCGATTTCGGCAATGGTATTAATGTCCTTATCACCCCTGCCGGATAAATTCACGATCATGATCTGGTCCTTGTCCATGGTCTTTGCCAGCTTCGCTGCATAGGCCAGGGCATGGCTGGATTCCAGCGCCGGAATTATACCTTCGGTACGGGTCACTTCATGGAATGCGGCCAGCGCCTCCTTATCGGTAATCGATACATAATTGGCACGGCCACAGTCCTTGAGCCAGGCATGTTCAGGACCCACGCCCGGATAATCCAGGCCGGCGGAGATACAGTGTGTCTCGATAATCTGGCCGTTCTTATCTTCCATCAGGTAGGTACGATTGCCGTGCAATACGCCGGGGCTACCGGCACAGAGCGGCGCTGCATGATTGGGCGTATCAACACCCTCACCGCCACCTTCGACACCGTAGATCTTGACCGCTTCATCACCGAGGAAGGGATAAAACAGGCCAATGGCATTGGAGCCACCACCTACGCAGGCCACCAGCGCATCGGGCAGTCGACCCGCCTGCTCCAGTATCTGGCGTTTGGCTTCACGGCCGATAATGGCCTGGAAATCTCGCACCATGGCAGGATAGGGGTGTGGGCCAGCCACTGTACCAATAATATAAAAGGTATCGTCGATATTCGTGACCCAGTCACGCATCGCCTCGTTAAGGGCATCCTTCAGCGTCTTTGAACCCGAGTGGACCGGCACCACCTCGGCGCCAAGTAATTTCATGCGGTAGACATTGGGTGACTGGCGTTTGACGTCCTCGGCCCCCATGTAGACGACACACTCCATGCCAAACCGGGCCGCCACAGTGGCCGAGGCTACACCGTGCTGTCCAGCACCGGTCTCG
>JAOUMO010000053.1 GCA_029881425.1 Gammaproteobacteria bacterium | reverse complement strand
AATATAGCCATACATGGCAATCAGGGTTGGCATACCCGCGCGATTACCGGCCTCGATATCACGCCGTGCATCACCCACGTAAAGGCACTCAAAGGGTTTGCTGCCAGCGGCCAGGCAGGCATGGTATATCGGTTCAGGATGGGGTTTGCGGTTGCGTGTGGTATCACCGCTAACAATGCAGGCGGCACGATCAAACAGGCCGATCTGTTGCATCAGCGGATCGGTTAACCAGCCGGGCTTGTTGGTGACAACACCCCAGTTAAGGTCGTTGTTTTCGGCCTGTTCCAGTAGTTCAAGCATGCCATCAAATAGCACCGATTTGACACACAGGTTGTCCTGGTAGATTTCCAGGTAGCGTTGCTTGAGGCGTTCCAGCTCGGCCTCGTCTGTGACATCACTAAAGCCGAGCTGGACCAGGGCCATGCTGCCATTGGATACGATCGGGCGAACCTGTTCATAGGGCATAGCCTTACGCTGTTCTTCCTGACGTAGAATGTCGAGCGCATAGGCCATGTCTGGCGCGGTATCGATCAGTGTACCGTCCAGGTCGAACAGCAGGGTTTTAATGTCGGGCAAGGGCTACTCCGGGCTTCGCAGGTAATGTGCCATGTAGTTGACGGCAACATCAGCGCCCAGTGTGTAGGTCTTACTGAAGGGGTTGTAACTCATGCCGGTGATATCGCGTAACTCGAGTTCACTCTGTCGTGCCCATTCATCCATTTCCGAGGGCTTGATAAATTTATCATAGTCATGGGTGCCACGGGGTAGCATGTTGAGCAGGTACTCGGCACCGACTATGGCCAGCATATAGGCCCTGGGATTGCGGTTGATGGTCGAAAAGAATACCGAGCCACCGGGTTTAACCAGTGTTTTACAGGCGGCAATTACCGAGGCGGGGCTGGGCACGTGTTCGAGCATTTCCATGCAGGTGACAGCATCAAATGCACCGGGCATTTTGGCCGCCAGTTCTTCCACCGTGATCTGTTGATAATCGATATCCTGCTCGGATTCCAGTGCATGTAGTCGGGCCACTGACAGGGGTGCCTTGCCCATATCGATGGCGGTAACCTGGGCACCGCGTTGTGACATGCTTTCCGACAGGATGCCGCCACCACAGCCCACATCCAGGACCTTTTTGCCGGGCAGTTGCACGCGCTCATCGATATAGTGCAGGCGTAGCGGGTTGATTTCGTGCAGTGGCTTGAATTCGCCCTGTTTGTCCCACCAGCGCGAGGCCAGCTCTTCAAATTTGGATATTTCAGCGGGGTCGACATTGCGTTGTTCAGGATTGGGATTAGTCATAATGGATTCTGTGGTTAGCTATTGGCCCGTATTTTATCATTCCAGGCACGGGCTTTGTTGATAATTTTGTGTTCGTCCAGTGTCGTCAGGGCACGATCCTTCAACAGGTGCTTGCCGGCGACCCAGACATCAGTGACCTGTTCTCGACCGGCACTGTATACCAGGTGTGAAACCGGGTGATAGACAGGGGATAATTCCAGGCAGTTGAAATCGACGGCGACCATATCGGCATACTTGCCGACTTCCAGTGAACCGGTGTGCTGGTCGAGCCCCAGTGCCCTGGCACCATTGATGGTTGCCATGCGCAACGCCTGTTCAGCACTCAGCGCCGAGGCATCCCCGGCCACCGATTTGCCGAGCAGGGCAGCGCTATGCATTTCACCGAACATGTTGAGGTCATTATTGCTGGCGGCGCCATCTGTGCCCAGCGCGACATTGATACCCGCATCGATCAGTTTCTGTACCGGGCAGTAGCCACTCGCCAGCTTCAGGTTGGATTCGGGGCAGTGCACCACGTGGGCGCCGCTTTGTGCCAGCAGCTCGATTTCGTCGTCTTCAAGCTGGGTCATGTGTACCGCGACCAGGTTGGGTGAGATCAGGCCCAGTTCGTCGAGGCGGGCTAACGGGCGCTTGCCCGTGGCTTTAACGGCCTGTTCGATTTCATCACGGGTTTCATGTACATGGATGTGTACGGGCAGGTCCATTTCATCGGACAGCATGCGGATCGTTTTCAATGGTTCATCAGAGACGGTGAAGGGGGCATGGGGTGCGAAGGGGGTCTGGATCAGTATGTCACTGCGGTACTGGTCCCTCAGCTTGAGACCCTTTTCGATATATTCTTCGGCATCGTTCGCCCATACCGTGGGGAAGTCGATGACAATGAGGCCGACACAGGCGCGGATACCGGCATCACGGGCAACACGGGCGGTAATATCCGGGAAGAAATACATGTCATTAAAACAGGTGGTGCCGGAACGCAGCATCTCGGCAATCGCCAGCTCGGTACCGTCGTGGACAAAGTCCCGGTCAACCCATTGCTGTTCCGCGGGCCAGATGTGGTTATTTAACCAGTCCATGAGGTGCAGGTCATCGGCAATACCGCGGAACAGGCTCATGGAGGTATGGGTATGGCTATTGATCAGCCCGGGGATCAGGGCATGATCGGTATAGTCATTTTCCACATGGGCCTGGTAGCTGGCCCTGGCCCGTTCAGTAGGTAGTATGTCTAGAATACGGCCATCGTGAATCGCTATACTGTGATAATCCAGTACCGGATCACCGTCAGTAACCGGTATCACCCAGCGGGCATGTACAAGTGTATCGACAGATTTCATCGCGGCAAGATACCCTGTGCGGCCATTGGCTGCAAGATTTAGATAGTAAAAAGCTGCGCTAAATTCATGTATTTCATATTAATAAGTGATATAAACGACGGACAATCTGAATAAATTTACGGAGGAATCCTGGATGCCGTCATTAAAATGTTTGCGAATCGTGCCTGTCATTGGCCTCAGTGCTGTACTGGTATTCGGTCTATCAGCCTGTAATCCCAAGGTTACCCGCGTGAGTGCTGAAGAGGTAACGGACCTGAGCGGTAACTGGAATGACACCGATTCGCGCCTGGTATCGGAAGAAATGATCCAGGATGTATTATCACGGCCCTGGATCAGTCGCTTCCAGCGTAAGAAAGGCAAACCCCCGGTGGTGATCGTCGGTACTATACGTAACCTCAGTCACGAACACATCAATACCCGAACCTTTGTTAGCGACCTGGAACGTTCATTGATCAATTCCGGTGAAGTTGAGTTTGTTGCCTCGTCCAGTGAGCGCCAGGAACTGCGTGATGAACGTCGGGAACAGGACCTTAATGCCAGCGAGGCGACGCGTAAGGCGATGGGTCGTGAAATTGGTGCCGACTTTATGCTCAAGGGCAGTATCAATACCATCATCGATGCGATTGAAGGTGAACAGGCGCGTTTCTACCAGGTCAACCTTGACCTGATCGAACTGGAAACCAATCGCAAGGTCTGGGTGGGACAGAAGAAAATCAAGAAAACCATCGAGAAGGGTGGTTTACGTTTCTAATCAAGCTAGCAACCGGGTTGCTGCTATGGGCAACCCGGCCTTACTGTTTCAATACGCCTTAAATCAAACCTGCACGAGATAAAATCAATTTTGTTGACACGAGTTATAAGCCTGCTGGTTATTTGCACCATTCTGACCCTCCAGGGTTGTGCCACCAGGGCGCAGAAATCAGCGCCTATGCGTGCACTGCTGCAACAGGGTTATGCCGCTCAGGCCCTGTCTGAACTCGAAAAAAATAGCAAAACGGATGATGTTATGGTGAATATGAACCGTGGCATGCTACGACGTATCACGCGTGATTTTGAAGGCAGTAATCGCGCCCTCGAGGCAGCGAAAAAGGAAATTGATGCCCTCTATGCCACCAGTGTGACTGAACAGCTGGGATCGCTGGTGGTGAATGATGAAAGCATCAGTTTCCAGGGCGAACGTTTTGAGCAGGTGCTGGTGCATGCCTACAAGGCATTAAACTATGTTGCACTGGGTGATCTTGATGCGGCACGGGTTGAAGTCCTGCAGTCGGATGTGAAGATGCGTGAGTGGGGTGAAACGCCTGAAGAAGATCCTTTTATGCGTTATCTCTCCGGTATATTGTTCGAAGCACTGGGTGAAACCGACGATGCCTTAATTGCCTATCGCAAGGCAGTGGATATTTATAAAAAGACCCGTGATAAACATGGTTTGGTAATACCACTCCAGTTAAAACATGACCTGTTACGGCTGCTGGCCAAACAGAAACTATGGAATGAATTAAAGCGTTATAAAAAATCACTGGCGATGGAAAAATGGTCAGCAGCCAAAATCCGTGACCAGGGTGAGCTGGTGGTGTTGATGCATACTGGCCTGGTACCGCAGCGACAACAGACTATCCTGCAGACCTATGCCCCTGATATATCCGGTATGGTGAGAATTGCCTTGCCCATTTACCGGGAGCCTCCGCAGCCGGTTCATCGTATCCGTTTACAGCTGGAGGGTGGTACAAGGTATCTCGAGACCGTGGAGAATATCGATGGGCTCGCGCGTTCAGCACTGGCTAGTCACATGCCCGCATTAACACTCAGGGCCATTGCCCGTGCGGTGGCGAAGAAAAAAATGGAACACCAGGCAAAGGATAAAAGCGGTGGCCTTGGCCAGTTGGCCATGTTTCTCGCTAACACCGCATCTGAAATTGCGGATACCCGTGGCTGGAATACCCTGCCACAGGTCATCCAGCTGGTACGGGTCCCGTTACCCGAGGGCGAGCACCGTGTGAGGCTGGAAGTGGTTGGTGGTGCCGGTGGTGTCATTGATCGAATTGTTTTACCGGTCACAGTCAGGGCGGGCCAGTTGACTATACTCTCTGAACACTGGACGGCACCCGGTTCATGGGTATTGCCCCTGTCAGCAACAACAAACACTACACAGGTTACCCGATGATAGCGAAGCTTGCTGCCCTGAAATACTCTATTACATTGTTCGGCCTGTTCGGCCTGTTTTTGCCTGTGCCCCTCGCGCTTGCCGCGGATAAGCCCGGCTGGATAGAGTCGGCACCCCGTGAGTTTCCTGATGACCAGTATTTAACCGCCACGGGTTCCGCGGGTAAACTTGAAGTCGCGAAGGATCGGGCGCTGGCCAACCTGGTCAAAATATTCGAATTACATATCAGTGAGTCCTCGGTGACACGCTCCGATACCGAAGTAGAACTCAGCCAGGGTGAGGAGACCTTTAGTAAATCCCAGCAGTTGTCGCAGCAAATATCGATACAGACCGATAAGGTCATCAGTGGTGCACGTATTGTTGCCAGTTGGGAGGATGAGGCGGTCAGGGTATTCCATGCGCTGGCCGTGCTTGATCGTAAGCAGGCAACAAATAATATACGCCATGAAATGCAGCGCCTCGACGAGGCCACCGAGACCGAGCTCAAACGTAGTGAGTCGGCATCGGATCTGCTTTTGTCCCTGTCGGCACTGGATAAGGCGTTGTTTTTGCAACAGCAGCGACGCAGCCTGCAGGATACGCTCAAGGTTATCGACCATAATGGGCGTGGGCACCCGGCTGAATGGAACCTGGCCGAGTTGCGTGGCCAGCTGGAACAGAAATTGCAGGGCCTGAAAATATCGACCGCCGTCGATCATGACCCCATGGGCGAGCTGGAGCGATTACTCAAATCAGCGATGGGCAATGCGGGTTTCCCGGCCACCGATGAAACCCCTGATTTTGTGCTCGTGGCCTCGCTGGATGTGCAGGACCTGGGCATGCACGAAGGCTGGTACTGGCTACGTGCCAAGCTAACGGTCAGCATGATCCAGTCCAATGGCAAGGTGCGTGGCAGCCAGGAGTGGCCCTTAAAGGTCTCTGCATTGCAGCGAAATGATGCCGAAAGTCGCATCATGACCCAGGTATCCCGGACCCTGAACCAGGAGCTAAAATCGGCCATTATTGCCTTCGCCACTGGTGTAGAATAGGCGCATCTTTTAGCGGGCTTCTAATTTATCAGACAGGGTAACCGATGCAGACCAACCATGACTCTATACGTGCCATCAACTGGCGTGATGACCGACTATTTCTCCTCGACCAACGTATCCTTCCCCAAAGCTATACAGAAATCGAATTAAACACCGCCACCGAGGTGGCCCATGCCATTACCGATATGGTGGTGCGCGGTGCACCGGCCATAGGCATTACAGCGGCCTATGGTGTTGTACTTGCTGCCCGCCAGCGTTATGCGGAGGATGCGGGCAACTGGAAGGCATTAATAAAAACCGATATGCAGCAACTGGCCGCCTCCCGGCCGACGGCGGTGAACCTGTTCTGGGCACTGGACCAGATGCAGGCATTGATTGACGGACTCGAAGGTGACCCCTTTGAGCCCTTGAAGGCCGCGGCCGACCGCATCATGCAGGAGGATATTGATGCCAACCACACCATGGGTGAGCTGGGCGCAAAACTGATCGAAGCGGGCAGCGGTGCGGTACTGACCCACTGTAATGCCGGTGCACTGGCCACGGGTGGTTATGGTACAGCGCTGGGCGTGATTCGAAGCGCCTTTGCCGGACAGCGTATCGACCATGTCTTTGCCGATGAAACCCGCCCCTGGCTGCAGGGTGCTCGACTCACCGCCTGGGAGATGGTACAGGACAATATTCCCGTTACGCTGTTAGCCGAGGGTGCGGCTGCGAGTTTGATGAAGCAGGGCAAGATCAGCTGGATTATTGTCGGTTCTGACCGTATTGCCGCCAATGGCGATGTGGCCAACAAGATTGGCACCTATAGCCTCGCGGTGCTGGCCAAATACCATGGGGTTAAGTTCATGGTCGTGGCGCCGACAACAACCGTTGATATGGCGATAGCCCATGGTGATGATATCCCCATCGAGCAAAGGGACCCGAATGAAGTGCTGGGCTGTGGTGGTAACCGCATAGCTGCAGAGGGTGCCAGTGCCTGGAATCCTGCATTTGATGTGACGCCAGCAGAACTGGTGTACGCCATCGTCACCGAAAAGGGCGTGGTCAAGCACCCCAGCAAGGAGGCCATGCTGGCGATGATGAATGCCTGATTCTTGATTCAGGTTAATGAATCAACAGGCTTAGTTGACTTAGAGTCTGGCTATGAATAGCCAGACTCTAAAACATAACCCACTGTTACCTGCCGTATTACGTTACCCCGTAAAGTTTATACCCGATGTGATGCACAACCACGTTGTGGTGACGGCGCTGAACCGGCTATTTAAGCAGGAAATAATTGACGGTGAGCTGGATTTTCTCGAGGGTAAAACCCTGGCGGTCAATGTCAGGGATGCAGCAGTACATATCCTGCTGAGTATGCATGAGCAGAAAATCATTACCCGTTCAAAAACCACCAAAGCCGACCTGACTATGGAAGGTTCCCTCTATGATTTTTTATTGCTTGCCAGGCGCCGGGAAGATGCGGATACCCTGTTTTTTAATCGACGCCTGAGGCTCAGTGGCGATACCGAACTGGGTTTATACGTGAAGAACTTCCTGGATGCACTCGAGATCAACCAGCAGCTTACCTATGTCTATAAACTGACCGATAAGATGAGCCGAATTGCGGAACGTATAGGTTAGTGATGCTATTGAGTGGTTCGTTAAGTCGTTAATAATTAAAAGTGCCAACTGGTTCACATGCCAGGAGGCTACAGCTACCTGTTTGGGTGGTTTGTAGAATAGGGCAAACTGTTATATTAAATCACGAAAAATTGATGTCAGTTTTCCTGGGTATAGGGACTGGCTGCTAAAATGAATACATTTATCAATCCAGGTGATGTTTTATATTAAGGTTTTTCACCCGATTGGTAGTGCTAAGTCCCAAATGAAGAAACAAGATTCCTGCTGTCGTTGACAGTCCCATGGATAAGCCCTGCAGGAATCATATGGAGAAAAATGATGAGCCCGTTTGAAAGAAAGTGCCTGCTGGTCGGTATCCTGGTCTCGGCTGTAGCTATCCCATTTAATTCACTTTTTGCCATAAGCGATGACCAATCTGCTATTCTGCCAATGCAGGTTATGGGATATACCGCTGAAGCGCACCACAACAAACAGGAATAAATTTCACCGCGCAACACAAGATCTAAATTGTAATCGTCTTATGCCACTCAGTTATTTTCTTTTATCGATACTCACATAATCTCTTTCCGTTGCACCCACATATAATTGCCTTGGTCGACCAATGCGCTGCATCGGATCGGCAATCATTTCACTCCAGTGAGCAACCCAGCCTACGGTTCGGGCAATTGCAAACATCACCGTAAACATATTGGTAGGAATATTGAGTGCGCGATAAATAATACCCGAGTAGTAATCTACATTGGGGTAGAGTTTGCGTTCAATAAAATATTCATCATTCAATGCCACTTCTTCCAGCTTCATTGCCAGCTCAAACATTGGGTTGTTGTTATCGGCCAGGTTGCTCAGTACCTGGTGGCACATTTTACGGATGATCGTCGCGCGTGGATCAAAGTTACGGTAGACACGGTGGCCAAACCCCATTAACCGGAAAGGATCATTTTTGTCCTTTGCCTTGGCAATATACTTGTCGATATTCGATACGTCGCCAATTTCTTCGAGCATGGTCAGTACCGCTTCATTGGCGCCACCATGGGCAGGCCCCCAGAGTGAAGCAATGCCCGAGGCAATACAGGCAAATGGATTGGCGCCTGAACTACCGGCAAGGCGTACCGTGGAGGTACTGGCATTCTGTTCATGGTCCGCGTGCAGGATGAACAGCAGGTTCATGGCATCGATCGCGGTCTTGTTGGGTATATAGGGTTCACAGGGTGTAGAAAACATCATGTGCAGGAAGTTGCCGCAATAATCGAGATTGTTTTGTGGGTACATGATGGGTTCTGAAACACTGTGTTTGTAACAGGCTGCGGCAATGGTTGGCATCTTGGCGATGAGCCGGTGTGCAGAAATTTCACGATGGCGTGGATCATGGATATCCAGTGAATCATGATAGAAAGACGAGAGAGAGCCAACCACGCCTATCATGATCGACATCGGGTGTGCATTGTAATGAAAGCCATGGAAGAAATTACGCATGCTTTCCTTGATCATGGTGTGATGGCTAATTATTTCTTCAAATTTTATAAGTTCTGAGGTGGTGGGTAGTTCACCGTTAATGAGCAGGTGTGCTACCTCAAGAAAATTACTATTGGCGGCGAGTTGTTCAATCGGGTAACCGCGGTACCTGAGGATGCCAGCCTCACCGTCGATATAGGTAATGGCGCTTTGACAGCTGGCGGTAGAGACAAAACCTGGGTCATAGGCGAGCAGGCCTTTTTCTTTATAAAGTGTCGATATCTCGATGGCTGACGGGCCGGTGGTGCCTTCATGGAGTTGCAGATCAACCGTTTCACCTGTGTTGTTATTGGTGAGTGTGAATGTATCGGCCATACCGGTTCCTTTGTTCTAATTATTGGGGGAGAGGTCGTTAGTACTGACCAATTATAGAACATCAGGGTCTCAATCGAAAAAAACTTTTAAATCATCAGGACAGGGCGACGGATTTGATACCGGCCTCATTGTGCCAGTAACCGTTACACAGGCCGCTTGGTGTGAGTTTCTCCAGTTGGGCCATGGCCGCGTCTAATGGCAGGGTATTGTGCATTTGCTGGTGGAACAGGTTGATGATTTTGTCCATATGCATTGCCTGTGGGCTCAGGCGAATAATATCTATGCCCATATTTTTCATGCTATCCAGTTCTGCCAGCAGATTATAGACCTGTGCCGATTGTGTCTGGATACCATTGAAATTAAGGAATTTCTGGTCCTCCTGGGTGTTGAGCAGCAGGCCATCCGGGTAATCGAGGCAGCGGTACTGGCAATCATCTTTCTGTAAATTATGGGCACGGGCCGTGTAACAGCGTGCGGAATAGGCCAGTGGCAGGCGCCCAAAAGCAAAAATTTCTGTTTCAATGTGCGCCGGTTTCAGCGCCTGCATGTCCTTTAGTGTTGATTCACTTAATTCAACCGGCATCACCCAGCGTTTTAGTCCCAGTTTGGCCAGTAGCGCCAGGGTGTGGTGATTGTAAATGTTGACACTGTGTCCACTGATAAAGGGTTTGCCCTCAAGTAAGCCCACCGCGCCCATGTCGTTGGCCTCAACCAGGAAGTCTTCATTTTCACAAATACGTTTCAGGGTTTTGATATCGGATTCTGCTTCACTTAGTGCCAGCGTCGAGAGCACCACTTCCTTACCCGCAGCTTTCAGTTTGTGACCAATATCAAGCCAGTCCCGGGTGCGTATCAGTTTGCGTTTCGCACAGACGGTTTCGCCCAGGTAGACAATATCAACCGGGGATTCTGCCACCTGTTGATAAAAATCCTCTACCTGTTGTTTTGACCAGTAATAAAGAATGGGGCCTAGTGATAATTTCATAATCTAACTTTAAGTTTTTATTGCCAGGGACGGTGATAGGCACCGAGTGTTGTTTGTGCGCCTTCTGAAACCTTATCCAGTTGATCCATCCAGTCCGCTTTTGTTTTATAGTCATCACTGCTTTTCTGGCAGCTATCAATCGCTTCACGCCAGACGCGTGTCACTTCAGCAACATAGGCAGGGCTACGCTGCCGGCCTTCTATTTTAATGGCATCGACACCGGCGGCTAACAGCTGTGGCAGCATTTCAAGCGTGTTTAAACTGGTGGGCTCTTCCATTGCGTGATAGGTGTTGCTGGAGACATTAAAACGACCTTTACAGATGGTTGGATAACCGGCTTTTTCATCCGCGTTGTAGCGGTCTATTAACAGGCCGCCAAGACGTGTGTCCATGCCACCATCCGGTTTGTCAATCCATTCTACAGACTTGGCCGGTGAGCAGGCACCAAAGGTGTTTGGTGAATCACCGGTGACGTATGACGACAAAATACAACGGCCCTCAACCATCACGCATAGACTGCCAAAGCCGAAGATTTCAATGCCGACGTCGGTATTTTTAATCACCTGTTCAACCTGTTTCATGGAGAGCACGCGGGGTAGTACTACGCGTTTAATATCAAACTGTCGACGATAAAATTCGATTGCCTCATAACTGGTTGCCGATCCCTGTACGGAGAGGTGCAGGTTCATTTCAGGCCAGCGTTGTCGTGCATAATCCATCACGCCCAGGTCGGCAATAATCATACTATCTATACCCAGTTCGCCCGCCTGGTCTACCGCATATTGCCAGCGCTGCCAGCCATCGGGTTGTGGATAGGTGTTTAGAGCCAGAAAGACTTTTGCGCCCTTGTTATGGGCGTAGGCAATACCCTGTTCGATTTTTTTTGCATCGAAATTCAGGCCGGCAAAATGACGTGCATTGGTATCATCTTTGAAGCCGATATACACGGCATTCGCACCATTATCTACAGCAGCCTTTAATGAGGGTAAATTACCTGCGGGACAAACCAGTTCCATAATTAAATAACCTGTTTCATTGTTGGTGATAATGAGGGTGTCGATGAGCACAGCCGTCCCTGATAACTGTTACGTTGTTTTAACTCATTTTCTATACCATTGATCACGGCCCATTTTTTAGAACACCAGTCAGGTGCAAGTAAAATGTCCTTGCTGGCGGTACCGGTGACGCGGTGATAAATAATATCGTCCGGGGTACGTTCAATCAGGTTAGCAGCAAGGTGGATGTATTCATCCATTTCCAGCGGCCTGTAGAGGCCCTGTTTCCACTGGCGTGCGAGTTGTGTACCTTTAACGATGTGCAGGGGGTGCAGCTTTAACCCGGCGACACCCAGCTGAAGAACACGGCTCAGAGTCTTGCTCATATCCGAGTATTTTTCTCCAGGCAGGCCCAGTATCAGGTGGGTGCATACTGTTAGGTCACGTTTTTTGCAGGCCGTAATGGCTTTTTCGTATTCTGCAAAACCATGGCCTCGATTGACCAGCCTTAGGCTATGGTCATTGGCGGATTGCAGGCCCAGCTCCAGCCAGACCTCATGCCCCTGGTCACGGTAATGACAGAGCAGGTCGAGTACCGGGTCGGGCACACAGTCTGGCCGGGTGCCGATCGACAGGCCAATGATGTCATCACTGGCGAGCGCTGTCTCGTATTGAGTCGCCAGCTCCCTGACATTGCCATAGGTATTGGTATAGGCCTGGAAATAGGCAAGATAGCGTTGTGCACCGGTGCGTTTGCGTATTACCTTGCGGCCGGCATCCAGTTGAGAGGGGATATCCGGCTGGCGTACCGCATTGGGTGTGAAGGAGCTGTTATTACAGAAGGTACAGCCGCCAATACCCTTGCTACCATCCCTGTTGGGACAGGTGAAGCCCGCATCTATGGCTATTTTGTGTATGCGTTCGCCGTGTTTTTGCAGCAGGTGCTGGCCGAAGGTGTTGACGTAATCTGATAGTGCCATGTAATAAATAGTGGTTTCTGGTTACAGGGTGCTTAACTTGGCATGTTGTGGGTGATAAAGTGATGATCTGGATCAATTATGCAAAATTGAGTAGTTGTTATGCCCCCCACAAATCAGGCTATTGCTGAAAAAGAGACCATTCACGGTTATACCTTACACGGTAATCGTTACCTTAATGTGAGTAATCGCTGTAATCTTTACTGTCATTTTTGCCCACGCATGGAGAATGACTGGACCGTCAAGGGTTATGAGTTATCACTCAAGGCAGAACCTACTGTTGATGAGCTGATCGAGGCTGCTGGTGATGTGACCCATTATAAGGAGATTGTCTTCTGTGGTCTGGGCGAGTCAACAATTCGACTGGATGTGATGATCGAAGTAGGCCAGAGACTCAAGGCCATGGGTGCACGGATTCGCCTGAATACCAATGGCCTGGGTAGCCAGTATCATAAGCGCGATATCACGCCCGAAATGAAAGGGGCGGTGGATGTCATGTCTGTTTCGCTGAATGCCCAGGATGCCGCCATTTATGAAAAACATTGCCTACCCCGCAAGGATGATTCTTATGCGGCAATGCTCGATTTTGTGCGCCATGCAAAACAACAGGGTTTTGAGGTGAGCCTGACTGCGATTGATGGCCTTGACGGTGTTGACATAGGTGCATGTCAACGTATAGCGGATGAGTTG